>NZ_BCAI01000004.1:0-234614 GCF_001293805.1 Pseudoalteromonas sp. SW0106-04
CCTACCTTGGTCAAGCTGGTTTAGTCGTTAGTATATTGGTTGGTCTTACGTCAATAGCTGTTGCCTTTAACCGCATTTATACAAATTATAGCTCCCAAAAATATAAGAAAGTTGAGCTATATCGGCAGTTACAAAAGCTTTGTGGCACCGATGCTAGCGCCAACTTACCTGAAATATTAGTCATTTTGCATTTGTTCACACGCGCTCACCTTACAAACAAAGAAATTGAATGGTTCATCTGGACGCCTGGAGCATTCCGCTACCTGTCTGAATATGGGCGAAAAATTGAGCTAGTAGATATCGACTATGGGAATGATACTTTTAAGTGGAGAGGTAAGCTCAGTGACGGACTGAGACGATTGGGATGTATCGCTGTTTTATCAATTCTCTATTTCGTTACAGGAGTTGTTGGCATAGTACTCTACCAGCTGGCATATAAGTACTTCAGTCTAGATAGCTTTCTGTCGGTCATAATTACCATTATTTCGGTTATTGCTGGCTCAATTTTTTTGATAATGGCCTATCGGTTCCTCAATAAAGTGCTCATATTATTCCCACCGGAATACTTGGTTGGGGTTAAATTGCTAGGAGACAGAAGGATTGAAGAGCAAGTCGAAGTTGCAATTGCACCAAAAGATAAAAAACGCGACGTTATTTTTATGTGTAAGTACTAATCGGTCAGATTTTTGATTCAGAAAATACACGGAAGGGTCAAGTCTTGTATTTTTCACATGAACAACAACCAATCTAAGCTTCGCAGTTAACTAAGAAGTATCAACACGATTTCCCCCTTTAATTTCGTCACGAATAGGAATACGGCTTCGTGGATGAATTGTTTTAGCGTTGCTGAGAGGGGAATCGAGTTAACAGCTAAGCACAGTGTTTAACAAAAACCTGAGTTCGTAAGCAGTAGCTAATTATAGGTGTCTTAGGAGATAAAAGAGGGCCACGACCGACCGAAGGATCGCTTCGTAGCGTGAAGAGGTAGGCAGTTCGAGATAAGGATTGACGATAATAGAGCATGATTATAACCGGGCAGAGGGCGCTATGGAATGTGGAGTGTATTAGGGAAGGAGTGTTGGGGCAGGCCTTGCTTTTTTACCTCACAGCGGCTCTTAATTAACAAGGCACTCTTTTAGTTAGATAAGGTGTAGTGCAGATATTTTCACTCGGTTTTAGGGAAGTGGGCAGCTAAAGCTCGGCCTGCAAGGGTTTCATTATGATTGTTAGGCTAAAGCCTGACCTACAACGATTCACTAGCCCGACCTACAAGGGTTGTACTGTGCTTGTTAGGCTGAAGCCCGACCTACAAGGGTTGCACTGTGCTTATTAGGCTAAAGCCTGGCCTACAAAGGTTTCGCTGTGCTTGTTAGGCTAAAGCCTAACCTACAACGATTCATTAGCCTGACCTACAATTGCTAGTTAAAGCCCGACACCAGCGTGGGGTGGAGAGTTCGGGGATATTGACTGTGTTCTCTGTCTATTTGTTGACAAAGTTCAACGCTGGCGATTAAATGCGTCCCTAATATTTATAATAAGAAATTCAACTAACAATGAAAATATGCAAGGACGTATCGTTAATCATTTTCACCATGCTAGCTCTACAAGCGTGTGTCTCCGCAGATATTGTATACACCGAAACCCATGCCATAGGAGATAAATCTAAAATCACCGAAGATGCGGAGCAAGTGTTTCATCACGACGGCAACTACAAATGGGCAGGTATTGTTGTTGGCCCCGTTGTTCCCCTTCCGATCCCTTTAACCATTCCCTATGGTCAAACAGGCACAACGTCATGGGTTGTTGATGGAAAAACAGTTTATTCAGAGTATGTAACAACGAAAGTAGACGGGGCGACCTGTACCATATTAATTGGGCCGTACTGTGGCACTGAAGTTACATGGGGTAACCTTCTTTTTGGCAGCATTCGCTGGCACTAGCTCTATCAGCTAAATTGAGGTATTCACAGAATGGGGTTGGGCTTTGCTCAATGCAGAGCTTACAGTAATGTATGGGCAATTAGAGCTATATAAACGGTTTTACTCAGTTGTGACGCGTTACCGTGTGATTTCGCCTCTGCCTCTAGGTATTGTTGGGGCCAGCGGGGTAAGTTTAGTTAGATTGGATACCATGCTTTCACACATGGATTAGCTAATTCTACATCTGACTGAATAAACGTGTGTTGTTAGTGCTATCGTCAATTGCTCCTGTATTCCCTATTACCGATAAAAATTGACCTGCAAGGATTGCAATATGTTCGTCAGGCTGAAGCCTGACCTACCAGGGTTTCATTATAATTGTTAGGCTAAAGCCTAACCTACAACGATGCACTGTGCTTGTTAGGCTAAAGCCTAACCTACAGGGGTTGTACTGTGTTTGTCAGGCTAAAGGCTGAACTACACACCTAAAAGCCTGACCCTCAGCGGCTTTGTGGGTGCCATATTATTATGGGATTTGCTTTGCTAATGATTGAAAAAGTGAGAATATCATCAATCTGCTGTATATGGAGGTGTCAGCGTGGGTGTTATCTTTCCTATGATCATGTCGTTACCGGCTTATTTCTTTCTTTGTATTTTTGCCTTTGGTTTGGTTGACGATATCAAGCTATTCACAGGTTTATGCCTTATCGGCGTGCTCTTAAGCCTGTCTAATATTTACTTTTTGAGTAAGGCTAACTTTAAGGAAAGCTGGCAGGAACTAATACGGGCTTTTACTGATTCAACTCGCCTCGATGCGCTACAACAGCAAGTGGCTAAAAAAGAGAACCAACATCTACGTGGTTACGAGTGGCACAAAGTAGAGCCGGTGAGCTCTTTTACCTCGTTAGCGCTCTGTGCGGAAGGCTACAGGTCAGCGTTGTCGTTTAAAGATAAAGTCGTGTCGTTAAATATCCTTGGCTTGGTTATGTTTTTCGTTGCAATCGTCGCAGCTATTATCGTGCCAGCGGAGGGAGTTATTCCAGGGTATGAACTGACTCGCTCACCCACCTTGGAAGGGGGCATCTTTTTATTGTTGTTACTTTTTGCCGCCTATAAAACCTTTTCCCCTAAAAACACGTTCTATTTTGACGAGCAGGGAGTGTATTTGTCGAACGTGGCGTGTTTGTCAAAGGACACCTGTATTATGGATACCAGCGACATCGATAGCTTGCAGATTATCCGCTATGCTAGGCGCAACCAGCCACTACGCATTGACTATCAGCTCAACGTTGTAGCGCGCAGCGGCGAGCGCATCAATATTCTGGAAACCAATAGCTCAAGTGCAGCCTCTGACTACGCTAATAAGCTTGCTAATCTATTCAAGAGCAAAGTGATAACGCTAAGCTAGAGGCATTTTGGATACATGGGGATGGGAATCGCTGAGATAAGAGGCACTCAAAGGCTTAAGTGCCATCGTACTTTATCCACCTCACACGGCCGTTGGAGCCTAAGGCAACTACAACGATTACTATGTTATTTCACACTTTATTGCTGTTAATTTTTGTCTCTGCATGCACTCATATTATTGCTGATAGTCGCCATAGCAGCGCGCTGTGCTATGTGTTTAAGCCCTTAACGACCGTGCTAATTGCCGTGTTGGCATATACCCAAACAAGCGCGCTTACACTGATAGAGTATTGGGTATTTGCAGGGTTATTCTTCTCCCTTTTAGGCGACATCTTTTTAATGTTGAAAAAAGACTACTTTTTACAAGGGTTGGTCGCGTTTTTTATCGCTCATTTAGCTTATATCATCGCTTTCATTTACAACACCGAGTTCGTTCTGAGCCCCTTATTGCTGGTGGCACTAGTCATATACGCAGGTGTTCTTATCCGGCTACTAGATAAGCACCTAGGTGCGTTGCGTGGACCTGTTTATGCCTATGCTACTGTGCTTAGTCTCATGGTTTTGGCAAGTTATATCTTTTGGCAGAGCTCAGGTTACCCGCTCAGCGTTTATGCCTTTATTGGTGCACTGCTGTTTATGGTGTCGGATTCCATCCTAGCCTACGGTCGCTTTGCTAAAAGTTATCCATGGACTCAGCCGATGTTACTTGCAACCTACTACCTAGCCCAGGGCTGCATTGCGTTGAGTGTGACTCATCAAGGTTAGCTGCGAGGGCTCAGCTAGGGCACATGAATCTTCTCGGTAACGCACTTTAATAAGCTGAGAGTGTCAATTGCCACTTGTTTAGCAAGGCTTGATATTGCCCTGATGCTTTGATGGCTTTAAGTGACTGGCGAAGTCGGATGGCAAGGTCTGCTGGAAGCTTCTTATTGGCAGTAATATGCAGCTCGCTGGGGAACTTGGGGAGGTGCAGTTTCTTTTCAAGCCGATTGGGGTCAAGGCCGATGCTGCGAAGTTCTTTATCTAACGACAAGGTGTTGGTAAGTACTAAGTCGGTGCGCTGTTTGTAGAGCATTTTCATTAAGCTGGCAGGCTCGGGGGCCAGCACTAAGTCATGTTGCAACGAAAAGCCAGCTTTTTGTAAGTATTGGTGGCTATAATAACCGCGCACCGTGCTTACTCGTAGCCCGCGAGCACTTTGCAAATCAGTTAACTTAAACTGCCGCTCTTTAAGGCCAACCAGATAGGCGTGAGCATTAAAAACAGAGCCTAAAAAGATGAATTCAGTCTCTCGCTGTGGAGTTTTTAGTAACGAAATCATCAGTGTGTTTGGTGTTGTTCGCAGCTCTTTAAATGCTCTTGCTTGAGGCATAATTTCCACCTGCCCTTGGCAACGGCACTGTGCTAAAACAATATTGACCACATCGACTAAGAAGCCTTGTGGTTGTTTTTCAGAATCTTCAAAGTGTAACGGGTATAAATCTTCCGCTACAAACCTTAGCGGTGCTGAGGACCACGCTAAGGTGGGCAAAGCCAGCATCAATAACCACGCCAAAAGAGCAATACATGCGCGCATAAGTTACACTTTATTTACACCTTAAAGGACTAGCTTGCCGCAGTTATGCGCATTTTTCCAGTGTTTTGGCATGCCCAGGTGAGTTTTAATGCAAAAAAAGCTTTATAAATGGTTAAGTGGTGAACATACAAGCTCGTCCGGTTCTCATCCTCAGCGCTCATTGGGTTTTATCACTCTTTAATTATCAGCTTAAACGGATAGTAGCGGTCGATGCTGTCTTTATAGCCACCAACAATCACCTTGCCGTTGGATGAGATATTACTGATAGTGACTCTTTTTATCGCTTTATTTGGGTTGAGCTGTTTTACAATGTCATCAAGAAAGTAAATTTGCTTTTGATGCCATAAGATAGGGCGATAAGTATCAATGTAATTTTCACCTTTATACTTTGCTGAGCCGAGGAATTTTGTGCCATCCCCTGACATAGCTGTGATCATGGCTGTGGCCGCCTCAGCTGGTATTGGCAAGGTGCTAAAACCATTAAACTCGTTCCATACCATGGGCGTATCGATGCTACAACGTCCACCAATAGTGTGTCCGTCATGAGAGACGTCCTCGGCAATAAAGTGGCAGTCCTCTGGCGCGATGATAGGGGTTATAGAGTTATCACTTTTCCACACATAAACTTGCCCAGGTATGCTGCCAACAATCACGCTGGCGTCTTCTGAGCTGTATGTTGCGTTACGCCACTTTACTTTGTCTTTGCCTGTACCAATCTCTTGCAATGATTTACCTATTTCCCACCGGAAGGCTCGTATATCCGATTGCCAGCCGGTATAGCCGACCACGGTTTTACCGTCTGCCGAAATGGATATCGCGGTGTTGATGTAATGGCTTTTTAGTTTGGGCACAGTGCGCATTTTTTGCTGCTTGGTCCACACAAAACTGGCCCCTCCATTATGGCCGACGATGACCTTGCCATCATCAGAGATATCCATGGGGAGCAGTACGTTGCGGTTATTTAACAGGCCAAGGTGGGTATGGCCGTCGCGCTCACTCCAATGAAATGCCATAGGGATTTTATCATCATGCTCATCCACTTTTTTGCCGTACACAACCACGTGCGAGCCGTCACCATTGACTAATATCGCTCTTGTCCCTTTAGGTGCTTGATAAGGGTTAGGTATCATTTCTAATTGGAAGCTTAACTGGGCGCGGGTGGGTAGTGATTGCAAAAGAAGAAAAAAGCAGGCGATCAGCCAATGGAGTTTGTTCATCGTTTTTCATTTCCCTAAATGATTGAAGTGATAGTGCTGGCGGCACTACAAAAGTCCTTAACTGATTAATAATAAACTGTAATTTTGTCTTATGAAATAGCTAATAGAGAATGGTTATCACGCTTTCGTGGCAACCTATATGAGCTTGGATTTTTATCAGGGCGGATAAAGTTCATAATTAAAGGGCTCAGCTCTAGGTTGTCGCCTTGTAGATATGGCGTGTTATATTTATTCTTACTGTGTTGGCTTTGCTTTACTCAAGTGCGAGAAGAGTGATTAAGCCAGCTTATAAATAATCTGTAATTAAATAACGAAGAGGCTGTATGCAAGAGTCTGAATTAATGTCACAAGTGGGCCAGCGTAAGCAGCAGCAAAGCGAACTGGTTAACATTGTGCACCAGCACTATGGCGATTATGTGTTTGATTCTCCCGACGCCATCACCACCAGTGAAAGTGTTTATTTCCCCATAAAGGAAGGAGTGTTAGCTGGCTACTGGCTCGATACCGATGCCTCGGATTACCCCATGTTGCAGGGCAAAGCAGTGGCGACAATTGAAAATCTCTATTTCTTTGTATTCACGCCACAACAAATGCAGGAACTGGTCCTCGACGCCAGCGCGGACGAAGAACAATAACGCCGGTATAAAAACGCCCAGAAACCAAGAGCAAGGTAGGTGTTTAGCCCAGACTTTATGGCCGATTTGCTCGCTACTTTAAGAGCATATTAACCGCCATAATAACCAACAACAGTGCAAATATTTTCTTAATGGTGGTCACAGGTAGGGATTGCGTGGCCTTGGCCCCTAGAGGCGCGCTAAACCATGAAGTACAAACTATTCCCGCTAACGCTGGCAGGTAAACAAAGCCAGCAAAACCATCTGTAAGGGCGAGATGTTGCGCGCCTGCACTGATGTAACCCATTGAGCCGAATAAGGCAATAACAATGCCGCATGCAGATGCACAGCCAATGGCTTTTTTCATATCCACAGAGAAAAAGTTCAACAGCGGCACTAAAACTGCGCCGCCGCCGATACCGATCATGGCCGATAAGCCACCGGTAAGAGTTGTTAGCGTTGTTAGTACTGCTTTATTAGGCAAGGAGCGTGCATTGGTGCTGGTACTTTTATTGCCCATCAGCATTTTTATAGCGATGGCAAACACACTAACAGCAAATACCCAGCGCACCACGTGCTCAGGTAATAGTGCTGCCATAAAGCCGCTGATCAGGGCGCCTAAACCAACACCTAGCATCACCCAAGGCGCTAACTGCCAGGGAACGTTGCCATGTTTATGATGAGCGATGGCCGACGACGTAGATGTAAACAAAATCGATGCCAATGAGGTGGCAATGGCGGTAACTACAACCTGCTCAGGGGGCAACACGTCAAAGTGCAGCAAAATTATGCTCAGAATAGGCACAATGACGAGTCCGCCACCAATGCCAAGTAAACCCGCTAAAAAGCCCACAGCACTGCCCAGTATTGCGCAGAAAACAAATAGTACGGCTAACTCACTCATTTCATTATTCTCTTTGTTATTTGCTTGAAACGGCTAATGACCCCTGCAAGGGGGGTATCGCGTTATCTAGCAATCCGCCTATTGTGACTTGATTGCCACCTGAGGCCTGAGTATATCAACATCATTGCGGCAATTAGTGCTGCTAAGTCATGAATATTCCTCAGCTTTTACTTGAGGAAAATACATCTTTATGTATGGGTGGCTAGAAGTCTAGGTGTTTTTGGGGCGGTGTGCTCATGATTTGCCAGGGCTTTTTGAGGGAATAGCAACAGCTTTGCCAGCAAATGAATCATGCTCATGTTTTACCTGAAATTAAACCGTTTTTCTTCATCCAAGTATGTACGTATAACTTAAGCCATGTTGCTGAGTAAGTTGACTCACACAGCCACAGCGGTCATCACCCTGGCTGCATCAGCATACTCAGCACGAAGACGTTTGCTTTCACCTTAGGAATTTGGATACCAACGAGTCATGAAAAAAGATTTCACATTTACCATTAAGAGCATTTGTCTTGATGAGCACTATACGCCGTCAGACACTACGCGTATTACCACTAACTTTGCTAACCTGGCTCGCGGCGAGAGCCGCCAACAAAATTTACGCAACGCCTTAAGAATGATTGATAATCGTTTTAATGCGTTGGCCAATTGGGATAACCCCGAAGGGGACCGTTACGGCGTAGAGCTAGAAATTGTGTCGGTAGATATGCACATTGACGGCGATGAACAAGCCTTTCCATCGATTGAAGTGCTGAAAACCAACATTATCGATCATCGCACCAATGAGCGTATCGAGGGCATTGTTGGCAATAACTTCTCCTCATATGTGCGCGACTATGACTTTAGTGTGTTACTGCTAGAGCACAACAAAGATAAAGAGGGCTTTAGTGTCCCCGGTGATTTTGGTGAACTGCATGGTAAGCTGTTTAAGCATTTTGTTGAGTCCAACACTTACAAACAGCATTTTGCCAAGCCACCTGTTATATGCCTTAGCGTGTCAGACAATAAAGTTTATCGCCGCAGCGAGAATCAACATCCAGTCTTAGGTGTTGAGTATCATCCCAACGAGTCATCATTAACCGAGCAGTATTTTAAAAAGATGGGGCTTCAGGTGCGTTACTTTATGCCGCCAAACAGTGTAGCGCCGCTAGTCTTTTACTTCTTTGGTGACTTGTTAAACGATTACACCAATTTGGAGTTGATCAGCACCATTAGCACCATGGAAACCTTCCAGAAAATTTATCGCCCAGAGATCTACAACGCCAACGCTGTAGCGGGCAGCTGTTATCAGCCTAACCTGAGAAATGCGGACCATTCGCTCACGCAAATTGTCTATGACCGCGAAGAGCGCAGCCGATTGGCGATTGCCCAAGGTAAATTCGCCGAGCAGCACTTTATTAAACCCTATCAGTCGGTACTTGAGCAGTGGTCTGCCAACACCGCTTTATAAATAACAACAACCTAGAAGAGTGCTGATAATGAACAAGTTATTACCCACCTCAAGCGCCGGCAGCCTACCAAAACCGGTATGGTTGGCTGAGCCGGAAACACTGTGGTCACCATGGAAATTGCACGGTGACGCGTTGATTGATGGTAAGCAAGATGCCCTGCGGGTAGCACTGCATGAGCAGCAAGTCGCTGGGACCGATATTGTCAGCGATGGCGAGCAAACACGACAACACTTTGTGACCACCTTTATTGAGCACCTTAATGGTGTTGACTTCAATAACCGCAAAACTGTGAAAATTCGCGACCGTTACGATGCCAGTGTGCCTTGCGTGGTTGGCCCCGTCTCTCGTAGCAAGCCGGTTTTTGTCGCTGATGCCGAGTTTCTTCGCCAGCAAACCACACAACCGATTAAATGGGCGTTGCCAGGGCCGATGACCATGGTCGATACCTTGTATGACGAGCATTATCAAAGCCGCGAAAAGCTAGCCTGGGAGTTTGCCAAAATACTTAACCAAGAGGCTAAAGAGCTTGAGGCCGCTGGCGTTGATATTATTCAGTTTGATGAGCCAGCATTTAATGTATTCTTTGACGAGGTTAACGACTGGGGCATCGCATGCTTGGAAAAAGCGATTGAAGGGCTGAAATGCGAAACCGCTGTGCATATCTGCTATGGCTATGGCATTAAAGCTAATACCGATTGGAAGAAGACTCTGGGCACGCAGTGGCGGCAATATGAAGAGGTGTTTCCGAAGTTACAAACATCAAATATCGACATCATTTCCTTGGAATGCCACAAATCCCATGTGCCTATCGAGCTACTGGCGCTGATCCGAGGCAAAAAAGTGATGGTGGGGGCCATTGATGTGGCCACCCACAGCATTGAAACCCCTGAAGAGGTGGCCAGCACGTTGCGTGAGGCACTGAAATATGTGGATGCTGACAAGCTCTATCCTTGCACTAACTGTGGCATGGCGCCTTTGCCTCGCTCGGTAGCAAGAGCCAAACTCAGTGCGCTCAGTGCCGGAGCTGAGATTGTACGTAAAGAATTAAGTGCCTCGTAACGGGCTTAAGCTAACCTTCAAAGTATAAGGTAGCTAATGGCACTCATTCGCCAAAGGCTACTTTTTTACAACTAGGTATGGCATTGTCGGCTTGTACAGTTCATCAGTAAACAAGCTCACTAATCAGAGCTTTGCCCTTGATACACTCGCCTAAACTTTTGCGCTTGCCACGTTGGTGCGTCTGGCTGTGCATCCATAACGATAAGGGTTGCATAAGCTTTGTAGGTGCCTTGCTTGGACTCATCCACCATCCAAATAACCCAATCGGGTACAGTGTTACTGTTTAAGTCTAAAACGGCTTTCAGTCTGAATTCAAAGTATTGCTGTGGTGTATTTATGAACAGCTGATTGTTTTTATATTGCACTGCCTGTTGAGCAAGAGTCGATAGCGTATAGTTACTCTCATTGAGCTGAGGTCCAAACGAGGAGGGTATGGAGCGTAAGTCTAGTTTAGTTACTAAGGGAGTTAAATCTGGCAAGGCAAGTTTATTACTAACCAGTTTATTGCTTTTTTGGATTAACCCTTGTACTTCACAAGGTAAATACTCAGTTTTAGCAAGGTAATTGTCGCTGGTTTCTTTTAAGTGATGTGCTTTTATAAGTGATAAGTAGTCTTCACAGTTACGTGCAACGTCGCCTGAATCGAAGTAAACAGGATGACGAGTTGCGCCTAAAAACGCACCGTCATCGAGGTTGTCCAAAGTGCTTTGGTCTAGGTAGTTATACTGTGCACTCGCACATGAAGAGATAAACGCATACAAAAGTGTTATCTTTTTCATTTTATTTTTTCCAGCAAATCAGCTTCACTATTTCTTCGGGTTGGATACATATCGCCAAAATTTGTAACTTTAAAATCAATATTTTACAGTTGTATTTTTGAGTTATATAAAAATGATAGAGTGGTTAATAGGTTATGGTTTATAATATTATTATAATTAAATGTGTTTTTGTTAATTTTTTTGATGATTTTAAATTTTATCGCTGAGTTTTTATTTTTTCGCTAGTTATTACTTCCAATTAGCTGGAAAATAGAGCCCTTCAAAATTAAATACAAGAGAGGTTCATAAGGTACGTCATTAATTGCAGAGCCTAGAATGGCAGGTGGGAGGCATTGGCATGTTGATTGGTAAGGTATTGATTCTTTCTCTTATTGCAGGGGCTTTTGTTAGCTCCCCTTCAATAGCTGGTGAAACTTCAACTCTAGAACCTAATAAAGCATGGTGGACTGTGAAAAAGTTTTGTGCTGAAAAATCTAATATCACGAAGCTTCCGGTATCGAAACTAAATCCAGATTGGGAGTACATTACGGTCTTCGATAAGAGCTATTTAGAGGAGACGTTGCCTGAGTCTCAATATCTGGATATTCAGAGTTCCCCATTAAAATTCTCCATTCGAGCGAACTTAGATGACGAGCCTAGTGAAGAGCGTATTATCGTGGGTGTTTATAAAACGAAATCCGCTCAGCAAGGACGATTTCTGGCGATTTTACGTGACTCTAGCGTAGTGAAAGTCTTTACTCACCAAGGAGGTGCCGGATACAGCAGCCTTTCTTATGATGGTGAGGCTGTGAGGTGGTACAAGTGCATGCAGTGTAGTGATTACGACTCTATATTTTGGTCTGGTACAAGCTTTACGCTTAATTAAAGCCCATAAAGTGCGAGCGCTGCTTTATATATAATAACGGCTGGCTGTTTTATGGTTGCTAGCCGTTATTATAAAAATAATGCTAATATAGAATAACTTAGAACTTGAACTCAACTTCAATCACACTCATTTTGCCTTCAACAATGGTGTGCCACCCACCGGTAAAGGTGCCGCCGTAAGAGGCTGCTAAGGTTTCCCCCACTTTTTGCGCTTCATCGTTGCTCCATAGCGGCCCTGCAAGAACGTTTGTTTTGAAGCAGTCTGAGCCAGTATTTTTAACTTGCAATTCAACTTCCACAACACTCATCTCTCCTTGGACGACAGTGTTCCACTGTCCCGTCCATTTGCCCTGGTGTGCTGCCGCTACAAGGGGCGCTTTATCCTCAGCATCTTTTTGGTCCCAAATTGGACCTGCCGGAATGTTTACTTTAAATGTTGACATAATAATCTCCTTTTAATGACTTTAAATTCGATTCATTTGTGTGGTTTTGATATCCACGCTATAAAATTAGTCGCTGTGTGAATATTAACTATTACACTCGGTAACAGTTAATTATTATATTAAAAATCAGTTTGTTGCTTATATGGGGTCGGTTTGGGCTGCTATAGAATTTGGGAAACTACTAACTGATTTCAACTTTTGCTATTCAGCTAGGACCAGTGCTTACATAAATTTCACAAAACAAAAATGACAATTGTTATCATTTGCGCGTGGTGCTAGAATGCGCGCGTTTTTTGCTGTATCTCATATAGGGAAGAGATAATGAACGTATTTCAGTTTTCACTCGTAGGTGCTGCCGTAGGCGCAGCGCTGCTGTCGTCAGATGCATCTGCCAACACCTCGTCGTCGCAAGAGCTAGACAAGGTTGAGCGCATTAGCGTCTATGGTCGCCATAACGAACTCGTGCTCAACAGTGGCACGGCAACCAAGTCGAATATGGCCTTGATGCAAACCCCCGCACCCATTGTTGTGGTTGATAAAGCCTTGCTGGATCAGCAATCGGCTGACACTTTGCAAGAAGCGGTGCGTAATGTCTCCGGATTAGCACAAGCGGGCAATAACTATGGTGTCGGTGATAATCTTATTATTCGTGGCCTAGGCGTTAACTACACCTATGATGGCATGTATGGTGGCGCTGATTTAGGCAACGCCTTTAACCCAACGCGGTCGATGACCAATGTGGACAGTGTTGAAGTGCTTAAAGGCCCGGCTACGGGGTTATATGGTATTGGTGCCGCTGGTGGCGTTATTAACCTAATTGAAAAGAAGCCACAAGACCAAGCCCAGTATGAAGTGGCGGTTAATGTTGGGCAATGGCAAAGCTACGGGGTGATGTTTGATGCAACTGGCGCACTCAGTGAGAACTGGGCTTACCGCGCAGTCGTCAATCACCAATCGAGTGATGGTTACCGCGATTTAGGTAGTGAGCGCAGTGAGTTTTATGGGTCATTGCGCTATCAGGCAAGCGATAACCATCGTTTGTTATTATCAACGGCTTATATTGACGATGAAGTGCAGGTAGACTCCGTAGGCTTTCCAGTGCGTATTGTTAACTGGGATAGCATTGACGGTGACTACCCTTTGAGTGGTGCTGATCTCCCCAATGATGCTGCGAGCGAAGCGCTCCAGCTAAATGCCGAGCAACGTCAACAACTGGCGCTGAGCATTAACCAAAACGATGGGCTTGAGCCCTTTGATCTCGGTGATGGCAATGTAATTTCACCGCTAAGTCGCCCTAATGCTGGTACCGAGCAACGTGTGAAGCTGCGGTGGGATTGGTATCTTGGTGCCAATACAGAGCTTACGCAACAACTGCAATTTCGCGATTATGAGTCTGATTTTGTGCGCCAAACTGGAGCTTACAACTATGTGTATTGGCAGCGTCGAGGCACCATTAATCTAGCGCCGCGTGCACCGCTAATGGTCGATGGTGAACTCTACCCCTATGCAGCGCGACGCCAAGAATATCGCAAGCAGCATGCGCAAGAACAAATGTTTCAGTACTTTGCCGATCTGCAGCATACGTGGGATTGGGGCTCGGTAGTTGGTGAGCACTTACTGAGTGTGAATGCAGAAAAACGCGATATTAGCCTTAAAAGCTGGTCAATTTACGATGCCGATGGCGCCGCTGCGGATGCCAACGCTGTTGATTATATTCTTGATATCCGTAACCCCAACTGGCCAACAGGGCATTTTGAAGACTACAGTCCAGTGCTGCGCAGTCACTATGATAAAAGTGTCGAAGCAGTGGGGATAAGCGGCCAAGAAGTTCTTTATTTAAGTGATGCACTTACAGCGCGTGTGGGCGCAGCATATACGCGCATTAAGCAAAGTTATCAGCATCGAGGCACTGCGCGAGTACCCGAAATCAGCCTAGAAAACGACAGTGATGATGCCGGTATGACCTATAATCTAGGCCTCAACTATCAGCTGTCATCGCAATTATCGACCTTTGTGAATGTGTCGAAAGGGCGCACGGCCTATAGTATTTTAGGGTCAGTAAGTGAAAATCAAGCGGATAATCGCCCTGATTCTGAATCCGAGTCATTGGATATTGGCGTGCGCTTTACTGCCTTAGAGGAAGACTTACTCGGTTCTTTAGTGCTATTTGACACCCGACGCACTAATTTACGCTACGCCAATGAGGCGTTTAACGACAATCCCAATGACCCCGAGTTCAACATCAGTGTGCCACAATATTTTTATGACGATGAGGACTCCACCAAAGGGGTGGAGTTTGATCTGAATATGGCGCTCAGCGAGGTAATGTCGGTCAATGTTAATGGTACTTACCAGGACGCAGTGACTGTGCGTGCAGGCGAGCGCTCTGGGCAAATAAAAGGGGTGCCAAGGCGCTTTGCCAGTACTTGGTTACGCTATGATATGAGCGCCTTTGAGCTTGCACATCCTGTGGCAGTGAATCTCGGAGTGACTTATGTTGATGAGCGCACTATTAATTCCACCGCATTTGGCTTGCCTAAATCCGTGGTCCCGAGCTACGTGCGTTGGGATGCCGCCTTTGCCTACGAGGCGGATAACTACAAAGTCCAATTAAACCTAGATAACCTATTTAATAAGCGTTACTACGAAAAGGCACTTTTCCTAGGCGGCTTGCCCGGAGAGGAAAGGAACCTCGAACTCAGTGTTCATTATCAGTTCTAACTAGGCGCCTTCGGGCGCTTTTTTGTCACTCATGGGTGTTGATAGGGGATTTGTAAGACCTTTAGTTAGTTGTTTTTAAAGCACTGTTCTGTTTATGCTAACGGTTGTTTATTCACCCTTCGGAGTCATCCAAGAATTATTATGCGACAGTTAAAATACCCTCTGATGCTGGTGTTGAGTGCTTTGTGGGCCGCTGGTTTACACGCTGAGCCACAACATTCGGGTGCATCTCTTGTGGAGCCTATACAGGAAATATACCCCACATTGATAGGCGATAAGATATGGGTAGCGGGTGGGATTTCTAGCCAGCTGCCGATGTCTCAAGGGCAAATGACAGCGAAAGTGCATTACTGGTCTCCTGGAGATCCGCACTGGCAGAGCGCACCTGATTTACCCCAAGGGCGTCATCATACCTATCTACAAGCGGTTGGCGATAAGCTGTTTGCATTGGGTGGCTTTATCAACTCCGAAAGCGGTCAGTGGTTAAATACTGGTGACATTTTAATGTTGTCTCAATCAGCGGCGCAGTGGCAGCATGTAGCCACTTTACCTATCCCATTAAGTGAGACGGTTGCAGCGGTTATTGATGGCAAGATACACCTCGCCGGTGGGCGCACACCACATAGCGATAAAAATGGTCAGTGGCAGCATAGCCATGATACCGCACGCCATTTTGTGTTCGACCCTGACACATTTAGCGTCACTGAAGCAGCGCCGCTACCCAGTGCTCGTAACAGCGCCGCAACCGTGCAGATTGATGGACGATGGCTCATCCTTGGCGGGCGCCAAGTCGGTATGCCGCCGATGACGGATGTGTTGGAGTATCAGAGCGAACAAGATACATGGCGGCACTTGCCTTCTATGCCACAGCCAAGGGCAGGGCACGCTGCAACAGTCAATGATCACTATGTATCTGTTTTTGGCGGTGAACACGCCGAGGGGGTCTATACCGATGTGCTGCGCTACAACACTCGTACGCAGCAATGGCATGTGCAAGGACAGTGGCCTTTGGCTCGTCATGGTTTAGGGGCGATTTCCTTAGGCGCACAAACCTGGCTGATTGGAGGGGCTCAGGCGGTCGGTCTGGCAAAAACCAGTGCGCAGGTTAACACCGCCGCTGAGGCCGTGGTAGTAGTGAATGAAGCCACAAGTTCAACGAAATAGTCACGAGCCGGTATGATGTTACCGGCTATAAATGCGTATATTTAGTTATAAAGCGTGAGTATTAGGTGCCATATACGACAAGGTTGTTATTGAATTAGACTAACCTGCTTAGCAGCGGTATCGGTTTGTAGGCCAAAATGGCCAAGAGCGTAAGTAAAAGTAGCGGTTTCATGCCAAATTCGACTGCTGTGAATGCCGTACACGTAGCAACTCCCCGTTGCGCAGACGACCTGATCGGCATAGCTTTTAATGGAATACACTCGGTTTGCGAATTGCTGCCCATATAGACCGTCAAGAAACGGGCTACTCACTGATAGGCCGTGATACCCACAGGTACTGTTCCACACATTGTAAGGATAAACACCGCAACTTAATAAACCGCGCAACGCCCCGGCAATACCGACAAATGCATCGACATCAGCACTTAACCCCAGTTTGTAAACTTGCTGCGCAGCTAGGGTGACACCCATCGAATGGCCAATAATGTCTATTTTTCCACTGCACGATTGGTTGATGGCATCAAGAATGGCTTCGCGCACGGGAAGCTCTTCACTGCCGTTGTGATCGTTGCAGCTCGCGCATGTTTTAGAGCCCCAATTTGGGGCAAAAATTTGTGTATCGGTATAACCTTGAGCATATAGTTGCTCACGGGTGTTGTTCCAACTAGAGGGGGATGATGTGTTGCCATGGACCAAGACGACATTATCGCGACACTGTGCCCAAGCGGATGGACTTACACCGACCAATAAGGCGATAGCGACAAAAATATGTTTCATGAGTATAAAATCTATTATTAACATTGATTTTACACGGTATGAAAATGATACGGCGCTGGGTATAGTTCTTTGGTACAGTCAGCCATTATTTATATTCTCAAGCCGGGCACATTATCATGAATCT
The DNA here is from genome assembly GCF_001293805.1 of Pseudoalteromonas sp. SW0106-04. Classification (NCBI taxonomy): domain Bacteria; kingdom Pseudomonadati; phylum Pseudomonadota; class Gammaproteobacteria; order Alteromonadales; family Pseudoalteromonadaceae; genus Pseudoalteromonas; species Pseudoalteromonas sp. SW0106-04. The sequence goes on from NZ_BCAI01000004.1 coordinate 17,018, forward strand.
AGAGCCGAGCATGGCAAAGCGAGTGCACACGCAACTCAATAACCAACATGCAGTAAAAGCCGCCTTGTACACAAGCATGTGGTGTGTACCTATTTTGCTGCTGTGGTATGGAACGTTTGCTGTGTTGCCTAAGGCATCTCCTTTGATGTTATTTGTCAGCGGTGCTCTGTTAGGCGTTTCTGTGCGTTATCATGGCAAGGGCTTTATGCGGCGTTTTGCCGTGCTCGCTTTGTTGGCGCACATAATAGTCGTGGGCGTTGCCATCAATATCGGTATTGTCCTTTCAGGCACAATTTGGGGAATTATTTTGCTGGCATTGTATGTCAGTGGTGCGTGGGCTGCTGCTTTTTTTGCTCGCAGAAGTGTGCCGTTGACAGACAATCGTGCTTTTTACTTGCTCAGTGAACAGCAGCCACACGCTAGTCGCCAACAGCTAAAGAATCGTAGTTATGTTGCGTTTCCAATGCTACTGCTTGGCGCTTCCTTTTGTTGTGCCGCAACTGCGCTAGCGATTCATGTTGTTCATGGGGCGAGGCTTCAGCAGCAGTGGGCGCAGGACTATCAGCAACAATTAACGCAGCATCGTGAAAAAAGCATAGACGTGACACCACAGGCATTGCAGGGTTTATCTACCGAGCAGGCTTTTTATTACGCTTACAGTTATTACACTGGTCGTGATATGCGCCCTCAAGGGCAAATGCGCGGCGCCTATCCCCACTCACCGTTTAAAGCGCAAACGATCCTGCGTTATTTGCTCCGCTATCGTCAGCAGCCTCGCGCTGCGTTTATCTTGGCTCGCACGAGTGAGGGAGCCAAACGAGGTGAGTATCTCCAACGGGCTGTAAGCTTGGGCGATAATTACGCAAAATTTTACTCAGTTGTTGACTACGGGTGTGGGGGTCATGAAACTCGAGCCAAAGAGTTACTCACAGCGATGGCTTCGCTGACGCAAGAAGGCGCTATTGGCGCTGATATTGATACCGTGTTGCATTATGGGTTCGATGTCATGTGCGCAGACTTTGATAACACCGAATTCCAGTTGCGTTTTATTCGTGATTATCGCCCAGGTTCGGATTGATAAAACTAACAGACTTAACTTGTTGAGTTCTGATTCAACATGGCACAGCCATGTTTATCTGTCAGGCAAGAGTTGCTACCCTTTGGGCTTTAAGCGGTAATTGAGAACCTAAAATGATAAACGATAATGACATTATTGATACGCTAGAGGAATTAGAGGCGTTTCTGCGCTCGGTGGAAAGCGGTAAATTAGGCTTAGACAATGCGGCAGGCATTGCCCTGGCGACTAACAATGCCGATGGCCGACCTTTTATTGCGGTACTCGATGACAATCACCAGCTACTACTTGGGCGCTGGGTGACCCAAGAAGTGTACGATAATGGTAAAGATTTAGTGCGTAATGCACCGCAGCAGCGTCATTAAAGACGCGCTGAGGTCAGAGGCTGCTTAGCTAGGCAGCCTCACTTCACAGTTATAGCGCTGTTAAGCTTTGCTTTAGCATGGCTTTAATTTGCGCTACGATTTTCGCTTCCGTTTGTGGCTCAAACTGCGCAATGCGAGGGGTGTGAATATGCCCTGTCGGTACATCTGAATTAAGCTCATTGCGCAAGCGAATACTGCGGTAAGAGATTTCATTCGATAAGTAGCCACCGCCACCACCATTGACCGCGATTGCACCTTCTAGCTCGGCCAACGAACTAGGCTTAAATGTCTTCTCTAGAGTGGTTACTTCATGGTTATCATTGATTTCATAGGGGCCTTGCGCTTTTTGCATGTGCGCGACTGGCAAACTGAATTCAACAAACTCTGCACCGGGAAGAGGGCGGCCATTAAGGCTGGATATTTTCGGTGCGGTTTGCGTGCCACCATAAACTATATTGGCGTTATCGGGAGCGGTAACGCTGCGGCGCTTACCTGGAAAGCGTTCTAAATCAAAGTGCTCTCGGCCCATACTGATAGTGACGACCATATCAACGTTATTGAGCGCATAATAGGGCGCTAGCAATGCTTCAATCAGGCCTTCATCAAAGTCTTTATAGCGCACCGGGATCATCACGGTGTTAATTTCTGCGCGTACGCCCTTGTGGCTGATCACCTGTCCATCTAATAACAATGCAGCGACCCCTGAAGGATTACTTTGATCAATGTGTTCATCAAGCAAAAAAGGGTCAAAGCCGGTGATCAGAATCTTTTTCTCAGTGTCCTGGCTGTACGCTAAGTCGTATTGCCCTCGACTGCCTCGCTCTAGGGTGTTGAGTAAGCTTTGACGCTGCGCATCGCTGAGCGCAAAGTGTGGGTTAGTGGCACGAATAACCTTACTCGACTGTAACCGTGCCCAATACAATGCGCGGTCATCGTAATCTTTTTTCGTAGTGATACGCTGTTTGGCGTTGCGCCACAACTGGTTGGCGTAATCATAAACCACATCCTGAGCACGTTCGAAGCTCTTTAGTTCTTGCCACTGTTGTGCAAACGCGCTTACATCACTGGCAAAGGCGCTGGTTACGTTGGGCATTGCTTCAGCGGCTGCGGGTAGACGCTGCTCTTCCACCGTAAGGGTGGCGGCCAAAGCGGTGGCACAAGAAAAGACTAAACTCGAAGCTAGCAATAGTTTGATCATGATTATCCTATGTAGTTACAGCATTAAAACCGCATATCACTATCCTACGTCTGAGAGCTGAGCGCAAATAATTCAGCTCTATTGGCGATGGGGCTAAGCACACTTGTTTGCAGTACATGGCCAACTAAAGCAATATAGGTGAGATTATTTTCCTATCAGCAACTTTAATAATTGAGCCTAAGGATGGGATTACCTACAATAGCGCCCACGTTTATTTGTAGAGATACGTCATCATGACCGACAACAGCAAACCTGATATTCCCAATATGCTTTCGATTAACCCACGCAGCCCGCATTACAATGAAGAAGTGCTAAAACACGATATTGGCGTGCGTTTCAATGATAAAGAGCGTAATGATGTAGAAGAGTACTGCATCAGTGAAGGCTGGATTAAAGTAGCCCATCCGAAAGCCCGCGACCGTCGCGGTCAGCCTCTGTTGATTAAAAGCAAAGGAACGGTTGAGGTCTTCTACCGTTAATCAGTTGGGCAGGCCGTTGTGAGCTTGCCTGAATTTTACTTTACACACCCCTCGCTCTGCGCAGTTTGCAGGCGGTTATTTTTAGCCACACGCCTGGCAGTTACCCTTTTCGCTTACCTCTGCATTATCAGTGACACTGACAATGTGGGCTACCGTTTCTAAATAACTTTCCTTTTTTGCATCCAAAATCAGTGCTTGTCCGTTATCACCTTTGATATTAACTGGTAACAAGGAACAAGCCATGAGGTTTAACACATTACTACTTTCTCTCGGGGCGATTACGGCTCATCCGTTGTCGGCTAATGTAGAAACGATCACCGTGTATGGGCACCGCAGTGGCCTTATTGGTGAGTCGATTAGCGCATCAAGTGGCGTGATAGGTCAGGGTGAAATTGATAGCCGAGCCATGTTGCGTAGCGCAGAAATGCTAGAGCTTATTCCGGGTATGGCCGTGACACAACACAGCGGCTCGGGTAAAGCGAATCAGTATTTTATTCGTGGTTTTAACTTAGATCACGGCACCGATTTTGCGACCTATATCGATGGCATGCCCATTAATATGCGCAGTCATGGGCACGGTCAAGGCTATACCGATCTCAATTTTATTATTCCTGAAACGATTGCCACCATCACCTATCAAAAGGGCAGTTATCACGCAGAGCAAGGCGATTTCTCCAGCGCCGGCAGTGCCTACTTTCACCTTGCTGATAACCCCACACATCAGCAGTTAACGTTGAGTATTGGTGAGGATAACTATACTCGAGCGGTTGCGATGGCGAGTGTTGCAGCGGGGCAAGGCAAGGTTATTGGCGCTGCCCAATGGCAAGGTTATGACGGCCCTTGGCAAGATATCAATGAAGATATCAGCAAGAAAAATGCGTTGCTACGTTATGTAGGCCGCGCTTGGGACGGCGATATGTCTATAACGGCAATGGCCTACGACAATCGCTGGAATGCCGCCGACCAAATACCACGTCGCGCGGTACGCCAAGGAATAATAACAGAGTTAGGTTCTTTAGATAAAACCTTAGGGGGACACTCCAGTCGCTACAGTGTATCGGCCAATTGGCAAGGGCAACGCGTTAGCGCGAGTGCCTATCTTATTGACTATAAATTGGATTTGTTTTCGAATTTTACTTACTTTCTCAACGACCCCATCAATGGCGATCAATTTCAGCAATATGATGAGCGGGTGATCAGCGGTGCAGCGCTAGGGTATACCTTTTCACAACAGACGTCCTGGCCCATCGAGCACCGCGTAGGGATCACTCTGCGTAATGATAATGTCGGTGAAGTGGGGCTGTATAATACACGTGCGCGTCAGCGTTTAAGTACTGTGCGTGAAGACAGTATTGATGAGCGTAGTTACAGTGCTTATTGGCATTCGCAGATAACCATTAGCTCAAAGCTCGAAGCTAATCTAGGTCTGCGTTATGACTATCTAGAAGCCAATGTGCAAAGTGATAACCCAAGTAACTCCGGCGATGCCAGCGATGACTTATTCAGCGTGAAGGCGAACATAAACTACCTCTTTACGCCGCAATGGGCCGGCTATTTTAATTTTGCTCAAGGGTTTCATTCCAATGATGCTCGCGGAGCAACGATAAATCTAGACCCTATCACCCTGGAGGCGACAGAGCGGGTCGACCTACTTGTACGCAGCGAAGGAGGTGAAGTAGGCGTGCGCTATTTCGATGAGCAGCAGTTTAATTTTTCAACCGCTCTATGGTGGTTAGAGTTAGACTCGGAGCTACTATTTGTTGGCGATGCCGGTAATACTGAGGCCAGTGATGCTTCGCGGCGCTATGGTTTGGAGCTGAGTGCTTATTATTGGCTCAATGAGCGCTTTAGTGTCGATATGGAAGCGTCGTTCACGCGTTCGCGCTTACGTAATGGCACTAAGGATGATCGCGTCGAGGGCGCAGTACCCGTAGTGGCAAGTGCTGGTGTCAATTGGCATATCAATGAGTTGTGGTTGAGCTCGTTACGTTTTCGTCATATTGGCAAGCGCATACTCAGTGCCGATGGCGAGCGACGTTCGCAGCCTCTGAGTGTGGTCAATGGGTTGCTCAGTTATCGTCAAACCCACTGGAAAGTGGATGTCGAGCTACTCAACATGTTTAACAGTCAGGATCATGATATTGACTACTACTACAGTTCTCGCTTGCCGGGTGAGGCAGATGAGGGTATTGCGGATATTCACTTTCATCCCATTGAACCACGGACGTTGAGACTCTCGGTAAGCTGGTTGTTTTAATTGGCGTAAAAATGAGCGCCCAGCTTGGGGCTAGGCGCATTGGCTTTAATCTATGAGTGAAGTGATTGGTTCGGGACCATCAAACAGCTCAAACACTTGGCTCGTTTTACTGTCTTTGCCAGCGATATACACCAGCGCCTCTGCCACGTTCTCGCGAGAGATCACCGCGTCTTGGCGCGACTCTGGGCGCTTGATACGGTATTTTTTGGTCGCTGGTTCATTGAGCAAAGTACCCGGGCGCACGATGGTGTAATCAAGGCCACTGTTTATCAGTTGCTCATCGGCCATGTGTTTGGCTACCAAATAGGGCTTTATGCTGCTTTCAATATTATCAGGTGCGTCGGCACCAATTGAGCTCACCATAATAAAGTGTGCAAGCTTATGATCTTTCGCAAAATCCACGGCCCGCTTTGCAGCCCATAAATCAATGAGTAAGGTTTTATCAGCCCCGGTGCTGGCCCCAGAGCCTGCAGCAAAGATCACTTGTGTGCAATTATCAAAGGCAGCGCTAAAATCATTTTCCAAATCTTGCTCAATAATAGTTAGCCCTTGTTGGGGCAAGTCACTTAGCTTGCTTTTATCGCGTACTAAGGCCACGACTTCGTGCCCTTGGGCTAACAGTTTCGCGGTCGTCATTTTTCCGATTTGACCACTGGCTCCGATGATCAGGGTTTTCATATCGCGCTCCTTAAAGTTCTGCTATTTTCCCGTGCCGGTGAGGTCATCACCCACGGCTTAAAAAGGTGTACAGTTAAAACCTTGGGGCGGAGCATATGATTTAAACCCCAAATTATAAAATGGTTGGCATTACTGCATTCGGCCTTTCTTGAATATACTCGGCTGCCAACCCCAATGAATTGCGCCAAGGCGCAGCAGCACAGTGACCAACACAGACCCGATAATGCACCACAGGTAAGCAATATCTAAATGAAATAGCACGGCATAAGTCAGCCCTCCCAACAGACAGGCTGTAGAGTAAAGCTCTTGGCGCATAACGAGAGGGACTTCGGCGCAAATCACATCCCGCAGTAAGCCGCCAAATATGCCTGTGGTCATCCCCATGGTGATGGCCACGATCATATCGGTGCCTTGCAGTAGCGACTTCTCAATGCCGACGATATTGAAAATAGCCATGCCAATGGCGTCAAGTAACAGCATGTAGTAACTCGATACATTAGGAAGGTGGCGGATAAACAATACCGTGATAAAAATAGCGCTGTAGGTGGCATAGAGGTAGTTGGGATTGTCTATCCAGAATACGGGTTGATTTAGCAACACATCGCGCAGGCTGCCGCCACCAAGCGCGGTGACTGAAGCAACAACGACGACACCAAAACCGCCGATGTTTTTATCATGGCCTAGCAAAGTACCAGAAATGGCAAAAAATGCGACGCCAATAATGCTTAAAAACTCAAAGTAGTCAGATGTCACCTAAGGCCTCCATTGCAGGTGAAAATGGGTTCCTGAACGGGTAACGCTAACTAAAGCAAGGTGTATTGATACTGAATGACAAAGCGGGTAGCAGGCCGCAGCAATGTGCGGCCAATAGAATGTTACTTAGTGAGTTTACGAGCGCGAAATTGTCGGCCTTTCATTTTGCCTTCGCTGATCACCTTCAAGGCGGTATTGGCTGCTTTTCGCTCCACAGCGACATAAGCGCTGATCGCCGTGACTTTGATTTTCCCTATTTGTGTGCCTTTCACCGCATCGTTTGCCGTCAAGGCACCGAGAATATCACCGGGACGCAGCTTAGACTTTTTACCACCATCGATTTGAATTGTGACCATAGGCGCACGTTTAACCGGATTACCAAACACGTTGTCGTTAGGTAAGTCTGTTGGCTCCACTGTGGTATTTAGATAATCTTCTAACGCGTTGACCTTGTGGGATTCTTTATAGCTCATCAATGAACATGCAACCCCTTTATTGCCAGCCCGACCGGTGCGGCCAATACGATGCACGTGCACCTCAGGGTCGTGCGCAATGTGATAGTTGATGACCATATCAACATGGTCAACATCAATGCCGCGAGCGGCGACATCGGTGGCAACTAGCACGCTCATGCTTTGGTTAGCAAAGCGCACTAACGTACGGTCACGGTCTTTTTGTTCCAAATCGCCATGCAGTGCACCACAATCAAAGCCACACTGGCGCAGGCTATCGCAGAGCTCTTGGCATTGTGCCTTAGTATTGCAGAAAATAACCGCTGCACTGGGAGCAAAGTGCAATAACAGCTTTTGCGTTGCTTGCATACGCATGGCATTGTCGTCCACCTCGTAGAAATACTGCTCGATAGTGGCATGATCATGGGTGGACTCAACGGTGATTTTTTCCGGATTGTGCATAACATGTTGAGCGAGCTGTTCTATTTTTGCCGGATAAGTGGCGCTAAATAGCAGGTTCTGTCGCACCGCAGGGCAGTGGTCAACAATGTATTGCAGTGGCTGTTCGAAGCCCATTTCCAGCATGCGATCGGCCTCATCAAGCACAAAGGTATTTACCTCATCTAAACTGAGGCGGCCCTTACGTAAGTGCTCTTCAATGCGCCCAGGGGTACCGACAACAATATGCGCCCCATGCTCCAGCGACCCAATTTGTGGGCCCATTGGCGCACCACCACACAAGGTTAACACCTTAATATTATGGATTACGCGTGCTAACTTACGGATTTCGACTGCCACTTGGTCGGCCAGCTCACGAGTGGGGCAGACAACCAGAGACTGTACTCGAAAGCGCTGTACATTGAGGTTATGCAGTAATCCCAAAGCGAATGCTGCGGTTTTACCTGAACCGGTTTTGCCCTGACCAATGACATCTTTGCCGGCCAAAATAAGCGGCAAGGTTTGCGCTTGAATATCGGTCATCGAGTGATACCCCAAGGATGCGAGGTTATCTAACAACGCAGGGGACAGTGGAGTGGAGGAAAAGGGCAATGCAGTCACGGCAAGGTTCATCTTATTGAGTACAAAACGCCATTATAACACGTTCGTGACGATAATAATGAGGGTCAAGTGCTGCCACTTGACCCACCGAACTTTAAAAAGTGGATTTTTGCATATCAATGACAAAGCGGTAATGCACATCGGCGCGCTCAAGTCGTTCAAACGCCTTATTTATCTGCTCCATGGTGATCATTTCCACTTCCGGCAAAATGTTCATTCGCGCGCAAAAATCGAGCATCTCTTGGGTTTCAGCAATCCCCCCAATGAGCGATGCGGCAATACGACGACGACCCATGACTAAAGGCACCGTGTTCATTTCGGCCATCGGACCTACTTGCCCGACTAAGGTCAAGGTGCCATCTATTTTTAGTAGCGGCACATAGGGCGTAACATCGTGTTTTACTGGCACCGTATCAACGATAAGATCAAAGGTGCTGGCGGCCCGCTCCATGCTGTGCTCATCATTGGAAAGTAAAAAAGCGTCGGCGCCCAAGGCTTCGGCATCCGCTTTTTTATGTGCAGAGCGACTGACAACCGTTACATGTGCTCCCATAGCAACAGCAAGCTTCACAGCCATATGACCGAGTCCACCCATGCCAATGACAGCGACATGACTGCCTGGGCCAACATTCCATGTTCTCAGGGGCGAATAGGTGGTAATGCCCGCGCAGAGCAAAGGTGCGGTCTTTGCTAAATCGAGCGCCGCTGGCACAGCGAGTACAAATTCCTCGCGCACCACGATGTTCTTTGCATAACCGCCTTTAGTGATCTCTTTAGTATGGGGGTCTGGGCTATTATAGGTTTGGGTAAAACCGTGCTCACAAAACTGCTCCTCGCCTGCGTGACATTGGCTGCATTGTTGGCAGCTATCGACCATACAGCCTACCGCCACATGATCGCCTTTGTTGTAACCTGTAACTTTGGCACCGACCGCAATGACTCGGCCGACGATCTCATGGCCAGGCACACTAGGGTAAAGCGTCCATCCCCAATCATTTTTTACGGTGTGCAAATCACTGTGACAAACGCCACTGTAGAGGATCTCGATGGCGACATCGTCCTCTCGTAACTGCCGACAATTATATTCATAAGGCACCAACGGTGTGTCATGTGAATGTGCAGCATAGCCTGTGGTTTTCATAAAGCCTCCAAAATAATGATAGGGCAGTGATAGACTGCCCTAGGGTCAGCAAATTATAGGTGGGTGTTGAAAAAGTCGCCGAGCTTAGCAAATGGGATCAACTCAACACGATCATATAAGTCAACATGGCCGGCGCCTTCAACTAGGTAGAGCTCCTTGGGCTCAGCTGCGCGGGCATAGGCATCTTGGCTAAATTCAATGGAATGCGCTTGGTCGCCGGAAATAAAAAGTAGCGGGCGCGGCGAGATCAGTTCCATGTCATTAAACGGATAAAAATTCATAAACTTAGTATTGCTGCTAAGCGTAGGGTGCGTGGTCAGCTCAGGTGAGGAGCCCGCAGGCGTATATTGGCCGCGTGGTGTACGGTAAAAATCGTAAAACTCTTTAGCTATGGGGTGTGAATCGTCATTGATCTCATGGGGAGTGCCGCCGGTGTATTGAGTTTCACCGCCTGCAAACTCAACGTCGCGCTGCGCAGCAGCTTGAGCGATCACTTGCTTACGTTGTGCCAGCGTTTGCGACTGGTTATAAAGGTTACGAGTGAATGCCCCCATGTTATACATACTCACCGTGGCTATGGCTTTCATTCGTGGGTCGATTTTCGCAGCACTGATTGCGAAGCCACCGCTGCCGCATATGCCCAGTACTCCGATACGTTTAGCATCGACATGCTCGTTGGAGCCTAAGTAATCGACTGCGGCACTAAAATCTTCGGCATACATGTCTGGTAGCACGGCATTGCGCGGGTTGCCTTCGCTTTCACCCCAAAATGACAGATCAATGGCCAGTGTGACAAAACCCATTTCCGCAAGCTTTTGTGCATAGAGTACGGCACTTTGTTCTTTCACCGCTCCCATTGGGTGACCCACGATAATTGCTGGTTTGCGCTCATCCGCTTGCATGTTTTCGGGTAGGTATAAATTACCAGTAACCTGCATGTGATATTGATTGTTGAATGTAACTTTTTGCATAGAGATACGCTCGCTTTGATAGAAGTTATTGGCTCCGTGACTCACCTGTGCAGTATGGGCATTATTTGCAGCTAGGGTTGCACTTGCCCATAGGGCCGAGCAGATAAGCACGCTAGTGAATGGATTTATAAATGTGGCTTTCATCAGAACCTCCGGTTGTGCAACACAGTGTTGGTGATCACTAGGATTACCAAGTGCACACAATGTGTTGCGTTGCTGAGCTCATTATCAGGTAAAGGCTGGTTATTAAATAGACACAAAGCTGTTCGGTTCTTGCCTAAAAGTATGAGTGATAGGAAAAGGGTTACCTCTGATTATCGAATATCGGGTTACTTTGCAGAGCTAATGTAAACGTTATTCTTCGGTTTCAAGCGCGAGCTACAATCAGGCAATGATGCTGCTGTTTTTGGCATTCTATTAGGCACAAATCATCGCTACTGTAATCACTACTAGGTGTTTTTAGAAACGGGAGAAAACCATGTCAAAAAGTGAAGATATGAGCGTTATCCGGGCGCACCAGAGTGAACCCATAACGGGCCCTGCGGAGTGTTTTACCGGCTCGGTAACTATTAGTAGTTTATTTACCGCCCCGGCACCATCACGATTAGGTGCTGCGGTTGTTAATTTTGCTGCTGGCGCACGTACACACTGGCACTCACACCCATTGGGACAAATTTTGGTGGTCACTCAGGGCATCGGTTGGACCCAATGTGAAGGGGGTGAGAAAACGCAGATCGGGCCGGGTGATTTGATTTGGTGTAACTGTGGTCGTCGTCACTGGCATGGTGCAACCAGTAGTGAACCGATGCAGCACATCGCGGTGCAAGAGGCGCTTAATGGTGAGGCTGTGCAATGGTTTGAAGCAGTGAGCGATGAGCATTATTTGGCGCCTGTAGTTAAGGCCAGTGAAGCACCTTAGTTAACCTTTAATTTGCTGGCGCTGCGCAGCGATATCGCGTTTGGGGGAAGTGCCGAACAAACGCGAATATTCGCGAGAGAATTGCGATGGGCTTTCGTAGCCCACCTTGTAAGCCGCACTTGAAGCATCGAATTGCTCGCCGAGCATAAGCCGACGGGCTTCAAGCAAGCGCAAGCGCTTTTGATATTGCAATGGGCTCATGGCGGTGAGTTGGCGAAAATGATGATGGAAGGTGGACTTGCTCATTTGCGCCATGTCGGCCAGCTCATCAACACTTTGGTGTTCTTGGTAGTGTGTTTTCAGCCACTCGATGGCGCGTGCTACTCGCAGCCCCTGGCTGCCAGCCGAGACCACTTGGCGTAACCGTGCCCCTTGCTCACTGATCAGCACCCGCCAGAAAATCTCACGCTTGATAAGCGGCGCCAATACTGCCTGTGAATCGGGTTCATCGAGCAGTGCAACTAAACGCTGGCAAGCACCGAGTAAGGTCGTGGTCATAGTCCCCAGTACCATGCCCTTGTCATGCTCGCAGGGGGGGCTTTTTGCAGTGGCGCTTGAACGATTAGCTCACTCATCACCGCCAAATCAAACTTAAGAACAAGGCCTAGATACGGTGCTTGGTCGTTCGCCTCCAACACTTGCATTCTTGCCGGTAAATCGAGTGATGTAATGAGAAAGTGGTAAGGGTCGTAACGAAACTCTTGGTCCCCTAGGGTCATGCTTTTTGCACCTTGCACCACCAGAGCAATGCTTGGTTCAACCACACACAATGAACACGAATCGGCGGGCTCTGTTTGGCGATAAAATGCCAACCCCTCAATCGCTGTTTCTTGCATCGCTTGGCCCTGATTGTGGCGTTCGATCATTGCAGCCAACTCATTGCTGATGGCACTGATACGGTTTTGCTCTGTGTTCATAGTCTTGTTTACGGCGATGGGTGGGTAGCTGTGAGTGTAATGCAAAGAATGAGGCTTGCCTAGAAATTGATCTGTACACTCAGAGTTATAGGCAAGTAAAGCGGAATAATATACTACCGAGATAGGCTGAACTCAGAAAAAATAGGTGCAATCGACAGCGCAAATCACAGCTGTTGATTGCACCTATTTAATCTGAGGAGATGACCTATGAAAGCGATTATTCCGACGTTGATGTTAATTATTGGCTTGACAATGGCGACTCAGGCCATGGCACAAAGCGCTCCTGAGGCGCAAATCAGTGTACAAGTTAACGGTAGCCAGTTACCTCTGCAGGGGCTAGGGGAGTACTTTAGCGGCGCGGTGCGCGTGGAACCCCTATTTCAGCCGCAACCACAGACCCGTGCCGGCGGTGCGAATGTGACGTTCGAGCCCGGCAGTCGCACACATTGGCATAGTCATCCACGAGGGCAAACGTTAATTGTTACCTCGGGTCAGGGTTGGGTACAGCAGTGGCAGGGTCGGCGTTTAGTGATAGAGCCTGGTGATGTCGTACACATCCCTGCGAATGTGAAACATTGGCATGGTGCGACTGCGCGCACGGCAATGACACATATGGCTATTCAAGAGTCGCACCAAGGCAGTGTCGTGACTTGGATGGAGGCCGTGACCGATAAGCAGTACCAGCCTTAGGTGCGCGGGCTTATGCATATTAGTTTAACTATAGGCGAGACAGCATTGACTGGCACTCTGCTGGATACCCCTGCCGCACGAGATTTCTATGCTCTATTGCCTTTGCAGGTGTTGCTCAGTGATTTTGCTCAAGCGGAGAAAATTGCCAATTTACCGAAGGAGTTGAGCTTATCCGAAGCCGCAGCGGGCTGTATAGGTGAGCCTGGAGATATCGCTTACTATGCTCCTTGGGGGAACTTGGCGATTTTTTATCGCCACACCGCCTACGCCAAAGGGTTGGTGAAGCTAGGCGCGTTAACAGGTGATCTCAGTGCACTATTAGCAATTGATGGTGATACTGTGTGTATTCGAGCGCAATAAGCGATGATAGCGAAGCACCAGGCGTTTTTTGTCGCCGCGAGTATACAAATTTTGGTGTTTGCTTGCGCCGGCGCGCCAATTTCACTCTTTAATGTATATCGTGCGCAAGATGGCCTTTCTCATAGCGACTTAGGTTGGGTTTCACTAGCCTACTTTATTGCTGCTGCACTGGCTTTATTGGTATTTGGAAGGTTATCAAACCATCTCGGTCGCAAGCCTATGGCCGTGGCGGCGTTACTGTGTGTCTTACTTTCTTGTGTCACTATGATTGCCATGCAAACCTCGCTTGCGCTGCTCATTGCACGAGCCTTACAGGGGTTTGCGTGCGGTGTGGCTGCAAGTTCCGTAGGTGCTTATGTCACCGATTTGGGAAGCTATAGACGTAAATCATGGGTGGCACTGATCACCAGTTGTGCACCCATGATAGGTATCCCTTTGGGAGCGGTAAGCTGTGCCTTACTCGTGAACTATGCTCCTGCGCCAAAATTACTCATTTACACCTTGATAGCCACTGTGGCGGTGATGCTACTTGGACTACTGCTTCAATGCGAGGAAACGGTGCAGCGTAAAGGCAATGTGCGCTCAGCACTAAAGCCTGATTTCTACATGCCCAAAGCAGCATTGAGGCCGTTTGCCACTTTGTCAGCTGTGGTGGTGGCTACTTGGTCTATTGGTGGGTTCTACCAAGCGTTTGGGCCGGAAATTGTCGCCACTGCGCTGGGCAGTGATAATGCCCTTGTCAGTGCGTTGGCCTTTTTCTCAGTGATGGTTCTTACCCCCTTGGGTGGGGCGCTTGCGGACAGGTTCGTTGCCCAGCGCGCGATTGGGGTGGCGATGTTGATTTTAGTAACGGCCCTTATGGTTATTGCCTGTGCGCTCCATTTCGCTTGGCTCGAAGTCTTTTTGGCTGCGAGCTTGAGTGTGGGGATTGCGCAGGGGGTTGCCAGTAGCGCGGGAATTTCTGTGTTGATGGCGGATATTAGCCGAGAACATCGCGCAGGTATGCTGGCAAGTGTTTACATGGTCTCGTATTTGGGCGCGGTATTGCCTGCTTTAGTTGCGAGTATCGCTGCTAACTATGCAGGTGTATTTACTTTGTTTTGTGGGTATGCGGTGCTTGCCAGTATTGCCGCGCTCATCGCTCTGCTTAGCTGCACTCTTCATTGCGCTAACAGGGCAGAGCCCAGCAAACCCACTTAATTATATATGAGTTATATAGACAGGGTTGTCCTATTAGTCGCTAAGATCTTTAGCCTCTCTGTGACTTTATAAGGAGGTAGTTAACTACCTCCTTATAACATTTTAAAAGCCTAACTGCTTCGTATATATTCCTGTTGCACAAAGGTTTGTGTTTTCCCATGTGCCATCATTATAAAGAACTCGAGTTACACACGCAGTGGCATCGTATAGGCCTCGGTTAGCATCTCGTCCGTTATCATCAAATCGACAATAATTATCAGAGCCGCAGTCCCAGCTGCCAGAAATAGCCGTACTTGTAGACCAAGTCACATGCGCGACCTCTCGATCGGAAATAAAGCGGAACACAACCCCAGGCTTGGGAACATTAGTCGTCGATTGGCAAAAATCAGGCTCAAAGCTTTGTTGTGTTGGCGTACCGCTAATCAAACATTCAACTTGAGCAGCAGAGGCACCTAGCGAAAACCCGAGAATGGCTATACCAAAAAATAGCTTTATTATTTTACTGTTCATTTTTAACTCCTTTTTTATGTTGTCATTACAATTCTTTGATCTATTTTGTTTTAATGTCAACAAGTTGAGTTTGATTCTATTTTTACTGTCGGGTTTTGTTTTTATTTTTAGTATAAATTTGAAGTTTTATGCTGGATTTAATGGGTTTTATTTTAATTTTTAGAACTGTTAAAGTTTGTAAATAGATTTTCTTTTTAATAGATACAAGATGGTACAAATGGCACATTGCGCAATATTTTTTTAATATCTACTAGAGACTCTGATTCTTGGCTTATTTTTTCACTAACTACGCTTCTCTCAGTCAGCTAAATCTAGCGCGTGTGTAGTGTTAGCGCTTACATTGCCGATGACAGTACATAACATTTGTACCTAAATTGTTTTAACTTGGCTGTAGTCTGTGTTTGTATAGGCTTATCAACTAAGCTAAAGCTGAGCGATTAAAATAACCGGAGGTCATATGAGTGTGTCTGCCAAACCCAAAGGGTTTCATTCGCTTACTGCCTATTTGATTATTGATGGTGCGGCCAAAGCGATGGTGTTTTATCAACACGTATTTGCCGCAGAAATCGTAATGCAAATGCCGTTGCCTGATGGCGGCATTGCTCACGGTGAGCTTAAAATAGGTGATTCACACCTGATGATGGCCGATGCCTGCCCCGATGAACATTTTGTTAGTCCTCACCAACTCGGTGGTACTCCCGTGAGTATGATGTTGTATGTGGAGGATGTTGATACCACGTTCGCTCGTGCTATTGACGCAGGTGCAAAAGAGCTGCGTCCTGTGCACGATCAATTTTATGGCGACAGAGCAGGGACCTTGGAAGATCCCTTTGGCCATATTTGGACCATTGCTACCCATAAAGAGGACCTCAGCCCCGAGCAGTTGCAACAGCGTATGGCTGACTTTATGAGCGAGCAACAGGATGCTTAGTAAGGGCCCACTACCGTGGGCACCGGGTCTTTAGGCACTGCGTAATTGTTGCGCTATTTGGGTGAAAATACTGGCGTCATCAATGGTAGAGGGAATTTGCAGCGCTTCGCCATCAACCAGTTGACGAAGGTTTTTACGCAGTATCTTGCCCGAGCGAGTTTTCGGTAAACGCTCAACACACAGCACTTCTTTTAAACAAGCAATGGCGCCGATTTGTGTGCGTACGCTGCTGATAAGCTCGGCGCGAATATCAGCCCAAGTCCCTGAATAACTGTCTTTTAGCACCACCATTGCCATCGGCAGTTGGCCTTTCAAGGTATCACTTATACCAAACACCGCACATTCGGCAACAGCGGGGTGGGCAGCAACGATTTCCTCCATTTCGCCGGTGGATAATCGATGCCCGGCGACATTAATCACATCGTCGATACGGCCCATGATAAACACGTAGCCTTGCTCATCGATGTAGCCGCCATCACCACAGAGATAATAGCCTGGGTAGGTACTTAAGTAACCGGCTTTGAAGCGCTCATTGTTTTGCCAAATGGTCGGTAAACACCCCGGAGGCAGTGGTAACTTAATGGCAACCGCACCACTTTCACCTGCAGCGCAGGGGGTGCCATCAACATCAAGTATATGCACATCGAAACCGGGGGTGGGCACACTGGCACTGCCTGCTTTGATTGGTAAAGGTTCAATGCCTATAGGGTTACAGGCAATGGCCCAGCCGGTTTCGGTTTGCCACCAGTGATCTAACACGGGTAACTGAGTGGTATCGGTTAGCCACTCATAAGTGGGCGGGTCGAGGCGCTCTCCAGCTAAAAAGAGCCGCTGTAAACTCTGCGTATTATGGCGCTTAAATCCTGCGCCATTAGGGTCTTCTTTTTTTATCGCGCGAAAAGCGGTTGGTGCGCTAAACAGCGCATTTACTTGATGCTCTTCAACCACACGCCAAAAGGCACTGGCATCAGGGGTTCGCACTGGCTTGCCCTCATATAAAACCGTAGTACAGCCGTAGATCAACGGCGCGTATACAATATAGGAATGGCCGACCACCCAGCCGATGTCCGATGCAGCCCAAAACACCTCCGCAGGTTTCATGGCGTAAACCACTTCCATGCTGTAATGCATTGCCAGGGCATGGCCGCCATGCTCGCGCACGACCCCTTTCGGAGTGCCGGTTGTCCCCGAGGTGTAGAGAATATACAAAGGGTGATCTCCGGCTACGGGAACAGCGTCAACGGCGGTGGCTGTTTGCATTGCCTGATACCAGTCAATATCACGCATGGGGCTTAATTCAGCAGGGCATTGTGGGCGCTGGTAAATAATACAGTGCTGCACCTTATGATGTGCCTTGGCTAGGGCTTCGTCAATGAGTGGTTTGTAAGCGATGACACGCTCTACTTCAATGCCGCAAGAGGCGCCGAGCACCAGCTTGGGTGTGGCATCATCAATACGTACTGCTAATTCATGCGCCGCAAAGCCGCCAAATACTACCGAGTGAATGGCGCCCAAGCGTGCACAGGCGAGCATCGCTATAACTGCTTGCGGGATCATCGGCATGTAAATCACCACACGGTCACCTTTGCCGACGCCTAATTCACGCATGACTCCGGCAAAGTGAGCCACTTCATCGCGCAGTTCGCGGTAGCTGTATGTTTGTTGCGTGGCGGTGACGGGTGAGTCATAAATCAGCGCTGGGCGCTCACCATAACCTTGGTTAACGTGACTATCTAATGCCAAGTAACTGGTATTGAGTTTGGCATCGGCAAACCAATGATAAAGCCCTTGTGAGTCTTGATGGTAAGCCTCAGTGGGTGGCGTATGCCAATCGATGCGCTGGCTCTGGTGCATCCAAAATTGCACTGGGTCGCTTTGAAACTGCTGGTAAATGCGCTGATATTCGCCCGCCATAAATATTTTCCTCGTATTACATGTGAGAGACCCTACAAAATGTAGGTTCTTTTTCGAGCAAGCTGTATGCGACCTTGGTCTGTGCTGCATGGCTTTGTTTATCGCGTTAGATTTGTTATTTTTGCCAATCTATTAGGACAATGGATTGACACCATGACTTGGCTGCAGCGCTGGCAACAGCTTAGCCACCCAACGCTGAAACTGGGCGTCTTATGGGTAGCCTCGCTTTTTATATTTAATTTCTATTGCTTGTTTTGGCGCCACTATGTTGGTGGTGCACGCTGGGACTTTATCGACTCACAGTTATTTTGGGTAAAAGAGTGGGGCGCTTTATGGGGGCTATCTATGGCAGCAATATATGCGCTAACACGTTCTCAGCGAGTGTATAAACCGCTGTTGTTGAGCTGTGCTGTGGTGAGTGTGCTGTTGCTAAGTTATATCCGAGTGTCGCTCGATTTCGATTTTTATGGTCCTAATTGGGCTGGCGCGGTCATTAATTTACTACCTAAGTACACCTTTGCAGTGCTTTTGGTGATGGGAGCCATTTACCTGAGCTTGGTAACCAAGGTGAAAGCACGCGACTCAGTTAACGGGGCCGATATCGCTCCTGCATGTCTCACAGTGCAGCATCGGGGCATGGAAAAAGCGCTCGCTATCAGTGATATTCAGTATGTGCGCGCTGCAGGCAATTATGTTGAGGTTGTCGATGCTGATAGCCGTTACTTAGTGCGCACCACCATTAAACAACTGAGTGAGCAGCTAGGCGCGGCACCTATGATACGCGTCCATCGCAGTTACCTGATTAATCTACACCATGTACGTGAGCTTAAGCCATTGGAAAATGGCAAAGCGCAGGTGTTAGTGGGTGAGGATCATTGGGTACCAGTGAGCAAAACTTTTAAACCAGCGCTGAAGCAAGTATTAACTCAAAGCAGACAGCCAGGCATTTCGTCACAAACTCAGTTGTTTCATCACAAAGTTATTTAAATCAATGCGTTAATAAGTACCTTTGAAGAAAAAAGAGGAGGTACTTAATGACTTATGCAGGTGTAAACCGACTACTACATTGGCTGATGGCGGCGCTTATTTTGGGGTTGCTGACCCTGGGATATTACATGACCTATGTCGCCGACTATGGCCTATATCACTTACACAAATCCGTTGCCGTGGTGGTGGCATTATTGCTGCTACCCCGACTGGTGCTGCGCTGGTTCAAACCCTGGCAGAGCACGGCTAAAGGTAAGGGCGCGAAAGCGGTGCATGGCTTTCATTGGTTGTTGTTGGTGCTGCTGGTAATAATGGTGGTGTCGGGCGCTGCTTACAGCGGCTTTGGAGGCTATGGCATTGCTTTATTCGATTGGCCATTGTTGGCGCAAAACATAGATGCTCAGCAGCAAGTCGTTGCTCACTCAGCAGCGCTTAGCGACTGGGGGTTAGCGGTGCACATATACTGTGCTTGGAAGCTGTGCTTTACACTGGCTATCCATGCAATTGCAGCGTTGAAACACCACTTTATTGACCGAGATGGGACATTAATACGGATGTTAGTCGGCGAAAAAGGAGCGCGTCTATGAAGTGGCTAGTAACGTTATTGTTGAGCCTTTATGCAGCAGCATTAAGCGCCACAACAATAGAGAAAATAAACCTCGATAACCACTGTGAACAGGCTAATTTTGCGCGCTTTGGCGAGGCGATTGGCGATGCACGTATTGTTATGCTGGATGAACTGACCCATGGCGAGCAACAGAATTTTGCACTCAAGAGCTGTTTGGTGCGTTATTTACACCAGCATCAAGGCTTTGATGCGTTGATACTGGAAAGCGGTCTATTTGATGTTGCGCAAATCTGGCAACAGCCCGGTCAAGCTATCACTGCTCAAGCACCGGTCAAGCTATCATTGCTCAAGCACCGGGCAATATCTTTTATATGTACGCCGCAAGTGCGCCAGTGCAAGCGCTCATGCGGTACATTGACGCACAGCGAGACAGTGAGCGGCCTTTGCAACTGGCTGGCTTTGATGGTCGTCTCAGTGGTGAATATTCTAAGGCGCAGGTAAGCGAATTTATCATCCAGCAAAGTCAGCGTTTCATCCCAAGTGTTGCTAAAGAGGTCGACTGGGCTGCATTTAAACGCACCAACTCAGCGGTGCTGAAGCGCCAACCACAGCATATTAATGCAAAGCAGCAACAAGCCTATGTTGCTACCTCCTATCGCCTCCAGCACGCTTTAAACACGGCTGTCAGCGACCAGCAAGGATACCAAGGACCAAAGTATGTCGCCCGGTTACTCCATGGTTTAGTGCTCGTGGCGCAGTCGATGGCAGGGCAGCGACGTCATGACGAGCACGACTTGGCTATGGCCGACAACGTGAAGTGGTTACTGAGCAGTGAATTGGCGGATAAAAAAGTGATTATCTGGGGTCACTATATCCACTTAAACTACGGCGGTTTTATTGAGCATCACTATGCAAACTTAGGCACTGTGCTGAAGCAACACTTTGGCGATAGCGTGCACTCAGTGCATATTAGCGCCGCCAGTGGCGAATATCGCGACTATGTGACGATGGCAAGTAAAAAGATTATGGCCCAGCCACAGCAATTTGAACGTCTAGTTGCGCAACAGCATGAACTGCAAACACATCAAGCACTCTTTATTGACAGCGCAGCAATGCAGCGCTTTGTGCAAAATGCGCCGTCTACTAGCGTATTATTTGGGCATCAATATCGTTACGGGATTGCTTTAGCGCAGTGGCAGCAATACTGGGATAGTCTCTTTGTCTTGGCGCACACCAACGCATCTAAAGAGCAACCATAAACTTATGCGGGGCAGTGAATGCCCCGCTGATGTAGAGGTTATTTCCTATAGCGCTCGAACCAGGCTAATGTATGCTCTATTTTGGTAATCATCCGCGAGGGGCGCCCAGCAATACCGTGGGCAGAGCCGGGTACACGGATCAGTACGGTATCTACTTTTTGCAGTTTTAACGCTTGATAGAACTGCTCGGACTCCGATATGGGCGTGCGGCGGTCCTGCTCTCCTGTCATGATCATCGCCGGTGTGGTGACGTTGCCGACTAACGACAGCGGTGAACGTTGCCAGTAGTGGCTGAGGTTGTCCCACGGCATGCCCGGAAACTGGTTGCGAATTTGCCCTAAATAACTGTCGGCGGTAAGCACTTTACTGACCCAGTTGATCACCGGCTTGGTGATTGCCGCAGCATTAAAACGGTCGCTTAAACCAATGGCGTAGGCAGCAGCAATGCCGCCGGCAGAGCCACCAGCGATAAAGAGATTGTTTTTATCAATAAAGCCTTTAGCGATTAATGCGTCAACGGCGGAATTATGATCGGCAAAGTCCTCTTTTGAGGAATACTTACCATCAAGTAACAAGGCAAAGTCTTTGCCGTAGCTGGTGGAGCCGCGATAATTCATATAGACCACCACATAGCCAGCGGCCGCATAGCGCTGTAATTCGGCGCTAAAGCTGGGGCCATAAGCTAGGTGTGGGCCGCCATGAATTTCCACCAACAGTGGGTATTGCTTGGTCGCATCAAAATCAGGAGGGGTGATATACCAGCCATGAATAGGTTCACCATCAAACTGCGACTCAACCGTTAACTCATGCACTTGCCCTAAGGTTTTATGGCCGAGCAGGTCCTCATTGAGCGCCGTTAGCGTGCGTTGCTTGTTGCGGTGAAAATACCCTAAATCAGCGGGGCGCTCAGCACTGCCCTGAGTAAAAGCGAGGGCACCATTGTTTGCCATGGAAAATTCACCACTGACATAAGGGCGACCTATGGATGTGCCTGCGACTGAGCTGACGCGTTCAGTGATGTTTCCTGCGCGGGTTAGGGTGGCAAGCTTACGTTGGCCGCGATCGTCGTACTGAATGACAAAATCCCCTTTGCCCGCCCATTGATAATGGCCGACAGCGCGATCCAGTGCTGAAGTCAGTGACTTGACGGCCCCGGATTTGAGGTTTAACAAGTTGAGCTCGGTATTAACGTAAGGAACAGCGGCGTTACCTCGGGATAGAAAGGCTAGCTGCTGAGCATCATGACTGAATTGGGGGTGGGTCTCACGGCCGGGCAAATCGGTGAGCTGTGTCGTACTATAGGTACCAATATCCACGCCATACAGGTCAAGCTCAGTGGTGCGATACTCCCAATCAGGGTGCTTATCTGATGCATACACAACTTGTGTCGCATCTGGGCTCCAAGCCAATGGCCCATAATGTTGATAATCGCCTTGTGTTAATTGCCGTGGTGCGCCGCCCTCGGCTGGAAGCACAAACACATGACGAAAGCTGGGCGTTAAAAAGCCTTGGCCATCGGCTTGGTAGCGCGCTTTGTCAATAACCGTAACTGGTTCAGACCAGTCGGCGCCTTTGGGTTTTTTCGGTAACTTCACTGACTTTACAAAATCGGAAGGGCCTTGTGGCACCGTCATGGTAAAGGCCAGCTGTGTGCCGTCAGGAGACCACGTGAGGTCGCGCACTGGTTTTGGCAATTGTGATAATAACGCCGTTTTATCTTGCGCTAGCCAGTGCATATGCACTTGCAAAGAGCCACTGCGGTTACTGGTAAAGGCGATGCGTGTGCCATCGGGAGACCAGCGTGGCTGAGCGTAGCTATATTGATCTGCAAACAGCGGAGTATGCTCATCAGTGCTTAGGCTATAGAGCCACAGGCTCTGCTTATTATTATCCTTCATAATGTCGTAGCCACGACGGACATACACAATGTGCTCGCCATCGGGGCTGATTTGCGGGTCGCTGGCATACTCGAGGGCAAAAATATCCTCAGAGCTGAAGGTCTTGTTGTCGGCCTGGGCGGGCAACGATGCGCCGCCAAGCAGCGCAGCTGTAAGTATCAAAGGGGTTAGCGCTCTCATAAGTAAGTACTTTTTTCAACCAGAAAATATCATCCTAGGTGGGCGGGTTAATGCTGGCAACTGCAATGCGATTAACGGCGAGTATGAGTAAGTTGCGGATATGAGGTACTTTTTCAATATGCTTGTGGGGTATTAGATTAAATGGTTAGATTAGGCCCTACTTGGGCGAGTGCTCGCCCTAGTTTGCTTAGTCTTAAAAGGAGTTTATATGGATAGTCAAGGCGTACATGATTATTTGCTCACTAAGCCATTGAGCTCAGTGGGGCAGCCCTTTGGCCCTGGGGTCGACGTCTATAAGGTAAAAGATAAAATGTTTGCCACCCTAGCGCTTGGAAAAATGGGGAAAGAGGACAAAGACAATCGCCATTGGCGCGTAAATTTAAAGTGTGGCCCTGATGAAGCCCAGGCTCTGCGCGATATTTTCACTGCGGTCATCCCTGGTTATCATATGAATAAAAAGCTATGGAATACAGTGATACTGGATGGCTCCATTCCAGCGGGTGAAATCCAAAGAATGATAGATAATTCCTACACGTTGGTGGTGAGTAACATGCCCAAGAAAGAGCGTGAACAGATTTTGTCGTTACTTTAGTGCCCGCTTATTTACCGGCCTTGCTCTGATAACGCTCGAGTAATAGGCGCATAATATCGCGCCAAGTCACAATCCCCACCGGCTGGCGCTGTTCATTAACGATAGGCACACAGGTAATAATATGCTCGTTAAATAACTTCACCACATCAATAAGTTGCGCATGTACTGGTAAGCAAACAGGGGAATGAGTCATAATTTGGCTAACGCGTTTATTGAGAGTGGCTAAGTCGGCTTTGGATGCCGAGGCCTTACCAACATTCGGGCTTAATGCCTTAAAAATATCGCGATCAGAGACGACCCCAACTAATAACGATTGCTCTACCACCAACACATGGTGAAATTGCGTGCGTTTGAAAATATCGTTGACAACGCGCAGGGTGTCATCGGGTGAACAAGTAACCACTGGCGTGCTCATTAAGTTACTTAACTTCATAGGCGCTGGTTCCCATACAGAAACGGTTAAAGTGACTGCTGATACACTGTTTTTATTATGAGATTTAACAGTCTTATACGTGGCCAAAAGCCTGTAAGACTGCATTAAGTGTAGTAAATATAAGTTTATAAAGCTTCTTTGCTGACTAAACAATAACAGAGTCATTAGTACACACTAAACTTTTGAATTTTATACAAGGCACTTTGGATGGCAATTTCAAAAACGTTAAAGCATAAGACCCAAAAACTCGTAGACTCGAAGCATATGCTTAAAGGCATCACTTTCGCTTCTTTTTTAGAGTCGACCATTGTGCCTATTCCTTTAGAAGCGGTGATGGTGCCATTGATGCAAGCACGACGAGATAAACTATGGTTAATCGCGCTGATGGCTACTTTGGGCTGTATAGTCGGTGCCTTATTTGGTTATGCCATCGGTTATTTTTTGTTTGACCTGGTCGGTCAGTGGGTCATTGATACGTTCTCTAGCCCTGAGCAATTTGAGCAAGTCAAACAACAGATGCAAGCACAAGGATTCTGGTTTGTGCTCACGTTAGGTATTGCGCCTATTCCTTTCCAAATAGCGATGCTGGCTGCGGGAGCGACCAAGTACTCCCTATTAATGTTCGTTTTAGCCAGTGCAATAGCGCGCTCAATTCGCTATTTTGGCTTGGCGGCGGTGGTATATTTTGCTGGTAATCATGCCGAGCGGGTGATCAGAAAACACAAAACAAAGGCCATTGCTGGCCTCTCTATTGCGGTGCTTTTATTGTGGTGGGCAGCAAACGCGCTTAAAGGCTAGTGTGCTCAAGCAGTGAATCAATGGTTTTGGCCGCTGCAATGGCTTGTTCATCGCCGCCGACATTAGCCATAACAGAAAACCCTACAGGCAGACCCTGAACATCAGCTAAAGGCAGAGTAATGTGGAGCGTACCTGCCACGGCAGCGAGCGTGCTGGCGCCACCGAGATAATGATCGCCATTAATTTTATCAATCTTCCATGCCGGAGAGTTGGTGGGGCTGATAATGGCATCGAGCTGATTTGCTGTGAACCAATGTTGCAGTGCTTTACGCGCAGTGAGGCGATACTGCTGTGATGCCTCCAAGTAATCATCGCGTTGGGCTTGTAAATCGATGGCATTTGCTTGACGTAACAGCTCTTGACCGAAGTAGGGCATGGTGCGATCTTGGTGCTGTTCATTAAAGGCGATCAGCTGGCTTAGCGTTTTCACCTTTACCTGCGCTGGCGTGGCGGCCAGATAGGCGTTCACATCGCGTTTGAATTCATACAATAACACTTGGAACTCTTGGCGGTACATACTATCCAGATCAGCTTGAGGCAGTTCGATAAGTTTAATGCCATGGCGCTCTAATTGCTTGAGCTGCTTTTTAAACACAGCCTGGGTCTCGGCGGTAAAGTGGCTGTAATCAACATAGCCAAGTGTTAATTCCTTTGCCTTACTGGGCTTTACCTCTGTGTAATTGATGGTGCGAAAGGCGTGGTGATTTGGGTCTTGGGCGTCGGGTGCAGCGATGACCTGAGTCGCTAATAACACATCCGCTAGCGAATTAGCCATTACTCCAACGGTATCCTGACTTTCAGCTAACGGCACCACACCCACGCGGGAGACTTGACCATAGCTAGGTTTGAGCGCATAAACACCATTTGTCGCAGCAGGACAGACAATCGAGCCGTCGGTTTCAGTGGCTAACGCGAGGAGCGCGAAGCCCAGTTTTACCGCCACGGCTGAGCCAGAACTGGAGCCGCATGGGCTACGGGTTGCATCAACGGCATTAGCCGTTTGTCCACCTAGGGTACTCCAACCAGATGAAGAGCTGTTGGAGCGAAAGTTCGCCCACTCGCTAAGATTGGCTTTACCGAGGATAATCGCTCCGGCGCTGCGTAGCTGAGAAATGACTTGGGCATCGGCGCTGCTGACATTCTGCGCTAAGGCCAAGGCCCCAGCTGTAGTGGTCATGTTAGCAACGGCTATATTGTCTTTCACCAGTACCGCCATACCATGAAGTGGTCCTTGCCATTGACCTTCACGAGCCAAGTTATCAAGGCGCTGCGCATCGTGTAGGGCGTTATTGTTAATGGCCATCACCGCACGATAGTTATCATTTAGCGCGTTAATACGTGTTAAATAGTGTTGGGTAAGCTTAGTGGCAGAGCTCTGTTCACTATGGAGTTGTTGCTGAAGGTGCGACACTGTTTCGGTCTTTTGCGCATTGGCGCTGAAGGCCATACACAAGAGCAATGCTGATATCGTAAGCCGGGTGTGGTTCACGAGCGTATCCTTGTTGTTATTATGTGCCTTTAGATTAGCGGCCTTCGTTGTCTGCGGTCAACTGCAATAGGTTGAGTGAAGCGCTTGCCAACATCGGTGTCATTTGCGTTACTATGGCTTCTTTCATAACCCACGGACGATAGCTATGAGCCAATATTTACACCAAGCCTTTCAAGACCTTCGTATCCGTAAAAATGACGTCACGAACGACCAAAACAAACACCGTTCGCAAGGTAATAGTGCGCATTTGCAGGCACTGGAAGAAAAAATCGATTCCCTATATTTAATGAATTTAGCCGCGTTGGAGTTGTTGCAAGATATGGGAGTCAGCCGCAGCGATATTTTACGAAAGATAGAGGAAATCGACCTACGTGATGGCAAACTCGATGGTAAAGTTGCATCGTCGAGTCACTGCAAAGACTGTGGCCACAAGGTGAGCCCTCGTCGCCGTCATTGCTTTTATTGCGGCGCTAATATCGCTCAGCTGCAATTTTAGCTCCCTCCTTAGTTGCAGCACTAAAGTTAAGCCTAGGGTCAGTGATCAGTCGCTAGGTTATAAGCTCGAATAGAGCAAAGGGGCAAACAGTGCGATTACTAACAGGGTTGTTACTGACGTTATCACTTGCGGCGTGTAGCGAACCACAAACACGCTATTACGCAAGTTATGCAGATGCACACAGAGCACAACTATTTGAGCAGGGGGAGCTACCTGAGGTATTGCCGTTATCGGCCAAGGCATTTCAAGTTAACACCCATGCCGATAGAAAACGGGCGACGGGACGCTTTAAAATTGCGCCAGCGGATATCAATACCTTTGCCAGCCGGTTACAGCAAAGCCCATACCCAGGCTACGAATTTGTGTATTATCATGGCGAACAGGTGTGGTTGTTTAATTTACATAAAGACGGCAAGGTGGAGTACCGCTCACATTCAAAGTGAGGCAATACCCCGTTGCTTTAGACTACTAATTCAGCCTGAATGTGGCGTATTAAATTATTGACCCAATTGACATACTGGCGATGGATTTTCTTGCCATCGTATCTCAAATTGACAGAGTCAACATACTCTACCGAAAACTGGCTCGGGGTATAATTAATATCAACCGTCAACTGATGAGTGCGAATATTGAGCACCGCAGCAACGACCCCTTCGCTTTTAGCTGCACACTGCCAGCCGAGCTGTAGGCATGCTTTGATAATGGCTTTTTCAATATCCTTATCACTGTGGTTTTGGCTCTGAGCCATAGGGATGGCATTATAAGGAAAGTCTCGCACTGGCACTGTGGTTTTGCAGGCACTCAGGGTGAATAAGGCCACCAAGGCAATGACAAGGGTGTGACGCATTTACTGATCTCCGTGTAAAAGCGTTATTGTCTCTTAAAAGTTATTATTACTCAAACCCTTGTATGTCGGTTTGTGTTAGCCAGTAGAAGCCGTGGTGGTGTCGCTATGATGGGTTTCAACCAAGCAGTTACGGCCACGGCTTTTTGCCTCGTAAAGGCCTTTATCCGCTTCAATCAGCATCTTTTTAATATCAAAATGGCCACTTTCTCGGCAAGTGACGCCGATGCTAATGCTCAGCGGCAGGCGCTGATGGTGCCAATAAAATGAGCCCTCGGCAATGGCCTTACGTAAGCGATCGCCCACTTTGAGCGCCGTGCGTTGATGGGTATTGGCTAAAATCACAGCGAATTCCTCTCCGCCAATACGCGCAGCTAAATCATCTTCTCTGAGTTGCTCGCGAATGCGCTGACTCACCCATTGCAACGCAGCGTCTCCGCCATCGTGACCAAACTGATCATTGACCTTCTTAAAGTAATCCAAATCTATCATCATGACTGCAAGTGGCTGCTGCTTAGCAATACACAGCGCGAGTCGTTTTTCGCCTTCATAGAAAAACGCACGACGATTGTACAAGTTTGTGAGTGGGTCGAAATTAGCTAAGTTAGTGAGTTTAGCTTCTGAGCGTATGAAAAAAAGCATCGGAAACACCAGTGCCGTGCACGTGGTCAGTAGTAAGTGAACAGCAAGAACTAACTGTTTGGTCCAAGGTGGTAATGATTGCTCCCAGTGCAACAAATTGGTAAGCAACAGGCCCGTTTGAACCAACATTACCAGCGCATGCAAGGTGACGAGAACAAGCAAAGTGGCGGCATATATATTGCCTTTGGTTGTTGTTCTAATAGCCGCTGCAGCGGCAAAGAATAGTGTGGCAATAGCCATAGAGGTGTACATCTGCCCCCACAGTGGTTGGTGGTGCAACAACGCCAGTAACAACGCACTGAAACCCAGAATAAAATAGATAAACAACGGGTTATGGTGTTTTGAAGAGCTGTACCAGAGTATACCTCTTAGCACCAGCAATGGCGCTGTTATCATCAATAGTTGGGCGCTGTAATGGGTCAGTACCGGTAAGTCGATAAACACACGCAGAGTCGCGCTTATTTCAGCTAAACTAAATACCAGACAAGATAATCCCCAATACAAAAAGCTTCGTTGCGCACGTTGGTAAAACACCAACAACAAAAAGACGCCAATAAAGGCGTTGAGTAAAGTCGATACCACTATCAATGTTGGTAGATGTAACATGGCACTCGGGATGTTGGGGAGACACTTGAAGTTTAGTTCACCTACTTGGCGTCGCAACCCGCGCCATGGGGAGTTTCTCAGTAAAGATAATTAAAATATCGTTAATTAAGCGTAAATATGGTGGTTTTGACGAATGCGGTGAACTGGCTTAATCTCCACCTGACTGAAACTAAAGGAATTAATATTTGGCACTGATTTTGCTTAGGTAAGCAAAACGACAACAGGAGTGTGAACATGAGTGTTCCTTTAAAGGACAGGCCGTTAGCGCAAGTAAAAGAAGAGATCATCGATCAGCTAATTTTAAATTACAGTCATGGTGAAATTTCAGCGCAGGCGTTTGAACGTCGCCTTGATCAAGCCTATGACTGCAGCTGCCAAGAGCAACTAGCAACATTAGTAGCTGATCTGCCGCTGCACAGCGACCCACGCTACAACAGCGAGAAGGCGGCACGTATGCGCACTCCTTTCACGCAAAGTAGCGAACAGGTTAATGGTGAGAAAATTACCGCCATATTAAGCTCGGACCAACGCAGCGGTGAATGGGTTGTCCCTAAAGAAATTCATCTAAACAACTATTTGGGAAGCATTGAATTAGACTTTACCAACGCTATCTTTTCTCACCCTGAAGTACACATTTACGTTAATTGTATTTTGGGCAGTGATGAAATTGTGGTGCCAGAGAGTGTAGATGTGCAAACTCAGACCACCAATATCATGGGGTCACTGGTTAATAAGCGGGTCTCACTTGGGCCGCGATACGAAGATAAACAGCGACCGCGCATTATTATCCATGGGCGTATTATTCTCGGGAGTGTGGAAGTCAGTATTAAGCGAACGATGAAAGAGAAATTAAAGGCCTTTGCCTTTGATTTACGTGATTTATTTGATGGCCGAGAGCAGGGTAAAAGCCGTAACCGATATGATGGCTAGAATGTCGGGGCTTGTTCATAGCAAGCCCCGTAAACTGATTAGTCCTGAGAGTACTTTTCTAGTTTGTTGTAAAGTGTTTTCACACTAACACCTAGTTGTTCAGCGGTGTCCGTTTTGTTGCCGGCGTTCTCTTCCAAGTTTTTCAAAATTGCCGCTTTTTCCAACTCTTCCAAGGAAACTCCAGTAGGAATATCGACGCTGTTGCTGTCGCTTTTACTTACTGATTCACCCAATGAAAGGTGCTCAGCTTTGATTACGTCATCGGCCAAGATCATCGCTCGTTCAATGGTGTGTTTTAGCTCCCGTACGTTGCCTGGCCAGTTATAAGCAGCAATGCGGCTAAGTGCATCGGTAGCGATACGTTTGTGGCTCAATTCTTGGGCATTACGGTAGGCAAGGAAGTGCTCAGCGAGGCCGGTGATGTCATTGCCTCGATCGCGCAGTGGTGGCACCCGAATAGGGAAGTGCGCTAAGCGGAAGTATAAATCCTCACGGAAAATGCCATCATCAATGGCTTGTTGCGGGTTACGGTTGGTTGCACAAACAATACGCACATCAGCATGTTTCACTTGTTGACTGCCTACGGCGCGATACTCTCCGCTTTCGAGCACGCGCAGTAACTTAACTTGTTGCTCTAATGGCATCTCTGTTACTTCGTCTAAAAACAGCGTACCGCCTTTGGCTTGATCGAAGACCCCTTGGTGGTCGCGGTGTGCACCTGTAAATGCGCCTTTCACATGACCAAATAACTCGCTATCAATGAGCTCTGGGGAAAGCGCACCACAGTTTATCGCAACAAAAGGTGCTTGTGGCTTATCGCCAGCAATATGAACGGTGTTGGCAACGAGTTCTTTACCTACGCCACTTTCGCCAATAATCATCACGTTAGCATCAGTGCGTGCGACCTTACGAATAGTGCGATACAACTTGTGCATAGATTTTGAAGAGCCGACTAATAAACCAAATTGGTCAAGGTCGCTGGACTCAACGGCTTTACTTGATTGACCAGCTTCACCAAACAGTTCGTAGCTGTCTTGCAGGGTTTCGCTAATTAGCTCTAAATCATATGGAGCGCGATAATGGAACCCAGCACCATCGCGCATCAACTTATCAAGATACGGGTTTGGCTTGCCTTTGCTTAAAAACAAAAACTCAACATGCGACAGAGCGTCAGTTTCGCACAATGTAGTATAATTCTGTTCAGTGAACTCTTCGATTTCGACTAGTGCAATGTCACAACCTGAATGGGCAACTTGCGCTTCCCACGGCTCAAACTCGTTTGCGTAGACCAGCTGAAATTTCTTTAATACGTCTAGCTTTGCCAGCTTCGAGACCAGCTCGGGATCGCTGAGTTGTACAAACATTTTAACCTGGCGCATGTGCGACTCTCCTTCAAAGAGTTGTAAAAATAACAAGTCAGCGGGTAGATGTTACTCGGGTTCAGCGAGAAGATCCTTCTAACCTTCTGAATTATAATAAAATAAATAATGGTATATGAATTGCAAGTGAACTAAGTACATCAGCGACCATAGGAGTATAAATATGGTTCATCTTGACCAATCACAAGCAAAACGTGATAAAAAAATTGCCAAAGACATCACAAAGCTGAACCGAGATGCGGCGACGTTTTATAAGCAAGCAGCTGAGCAGGTCAGTGACTACAACGTCAGGCATGTCTTCATTAATATGGCAAAAATACGGGAACAAGCCCAGTTATCTGTCTACGATGTGGATGAAAATCCCGATCACAGCAGTATAGAAAATACTTGGCTGGGTACAGCGATCGCTTGGTACGCGCAAGCTAAGAGCCACTTTTCTAACAGGCCTGAGCAGTCAATGATAATCGATCTCATTGAGTTCGAGAAGAAGTTATTGGCGAAAATAAAAAAAGCAGTCAGTGAAGCTCGCGACCCGGCACTCAAAGGCGCTTTAGCGAGTATTACTGCCGATATTCAGATGTGTATCGACCAACTCAGTGCATGTAAACCAGCGAATACTCGCAGCCACGCAACGCAGTGAGTACAATAACGGTCATAGCAATGTATAACAACCCATACTATGGCCATGTCGAAAACATTTGTGATAGGTTTACCGCGCAGCGGCACAACCAGCGTGTGTGCTGCTGCACTCGATTTAGGTCTTCGCACCGCCCACACAGCTTATACTAAAGCGTGTTTTGAGCGTGCGGAGCTCGTTGCCGACACACCCTGCTTTAGCCACTACCCGGAGCTGGCTGAGCGCTTCCCTGAGGCAAAATTTGTGCTCTTGCAGCGTCAACCAGAGCGTTGGCTGGAGTCTATCCAACGCTTATTGCCGCGAATGAGTACCAATTTATTGAGCGATACAGGGGGGTTTAGTCCGCTTCTTAAAGCAAGTTACCATCGTGTATTTTCGCCTTTGAATGAACAAAGCCTAGTTGATGGTAAGCACCTTGAATATTGCTATAAGCGGCATCAGCAAAAGGTATCGACGTATTTTGCTCAGCAAGCGCACCGTTTACTGACAATTGATATCAGTGAGCCCCATAGTTTTCAGCAATTTTGCCAGTTTGTTGGAGCCAATAGCACGAGCAAGCAATTTGCGCACCTTAACCAGCATAATAAGGTGATGGCTTGGCGCGACTTAAAGCACCCCCTGAAAGTACCCTCCACGCGCGACGGCAAGGTCGATAACCTTGAGGCGTGGCTTAGGGGTGAAGCGGTATGAGTGCGTGCAAATTTGGTATAGAATGCCGGCCATTGTTTGTATATTCATCATATTGACCATGTTCGAACTCAAATACCACACGCCAGCACAATGGACTGACGCTGTACTGGCCGATTTTGACACATTTTTACAAGACCATGCTGGCGCTGAGAAAAAAGCCTCGGGCATGGCGTTGTCGATGCTGTCTCACTACCCAGATAAACGCAAGCTCGTTAAAGCGATGACTGATTTAGCGCTCGAAGAGATGATTCATTTTAAACAAGTGGTTAAGTTGCTAAGCGAGCGCGATGTGAACCTAGGGGATGATAAAAAAGACCCTTATGTGAATCAGCTGCGAGGCATGTTTCGCCATGGAAAAGACGTGTTTATGATGGACCGGCTGCTGGTCGCGGCTGTGATTGAAGCTCGAGGCCATGAGCGCTTCGCGCTAATAGCTGAAGCGTTGCCACCTGGTAAAGACAAAGAATTTTATGTCGCGATTGCAAAATCAGAAGAAAAACATAAAAACTTATTTGTTGAGCTTGCTTATGAGTATTTCGACAAGGCTGAAGTCGATGCGCGGTTAGCCCAAGTGATTGAGCGCGAGGCACAAATTTGCGCCTCTTTACCATTTCGTGCAGCCTTGCACTAATAACTTAAATTCGACTAGCGTGAGCTAGTCGAATTGCTTCTCGAGGGTACGTAACTTAACCCCTAGCCAACATAAAATAAGGCCAAACACAAAGGCATACAGAGCGACTAGCCAAAGCATGGCAATAATACCTTGTCCGGGGTTGAAAATAAGGTAGCCACCAAATAACACCGACAATACACCACTGATTAATATAAGCGTGGTGCCCTGTAAATGTTTAGCTAATTTCACTGCCGCAACGATTTCTGTAACACCGATAGCGACTGCCCAAAAGGCGATGAGGTAGAGCATCACGTAGGCCGTTAATTGTGGCATGATCAAGGTGATAATAGCCGCAACAATCCCCAAAAGGCCGGCTATTAAGGTGACAAACCAATAGCCGTTCTGGCCTTTTTGTTTTAACGCCAGCCAGACTCTTAAACCGCCATCGAGTAAAAAGAAAGCCGCAAAAATAAAAATTAACACGTTGATAGTTAATTGCGGTGATAACCAAGCGATGGCCGCAAATATGATTGCGACTAAGCCTTGCAGTATGAAAATGGGCCATTGTCCGGGTAGTGACTTTGCGATACTCATCATCCCTCCTCGCGATAACAACACAGTCCAAGAGATTGCGTCTGTGCTACTTATCGATGCAGCCTGCAAACAGGCTAAGTGGTTAAATTGATAGTGCCAATTGCTTAGTCAATCTAGCAAGTGCCTGCTTTGAAGGCAATTTATATCGACCCACGTGCGCAAGTTTGGCGCTTATGGCTATGCTTTATAGAGTGCGAGAACAGATGGATAATGTGATGAACGCTTGGCGTAGTTTCAAATGTGGGCTTTTGGCCCTTGCCCTTGTTTTACCTTACTCGCTTGAAGCCAAAGTTACGGTGAAAGAAATTTTAAACAATGAGCAACAACAGGCAAAGGATAACAGTGAGCACGCTGAGCAGTCTACGTTACCAGACGATGAGGTTGCTACTAACGAGCACCTAATAATCGATGAGTTTAATCGACAAACGCCGCGTAGTGCTATGCAGGGATATTTGCATGCGGCCCACCAACGTGACTTTGAGCGTGCGGCGCATTATTTGGACTTTCGCAATTTATCGCCGCAAGCTCAGGCGATGAATCATGCTGAGCTCGCGCACACCCTCTATTTGGTGCTTAATCGCACTTTATGGGTAGATACGCAGGCGCTGAGTAATCACCCTACAGGCAGTCGTAATGAGCCTGTGCCTAGTTATCGTGACCTAGTGGGAGAGATAGACACCTCACGAGGAGCGGTGCAAATTTTATTGCAGCGTGTGCCCGGTGACACCCCGGGTAACTACCTATGGAAAGTGTCCAATGCGACCGTAAACCAAGTGCCATTTTTACGCCAAGAGTTTGGTTACTCTCAAGCGGGTGAGTGGCTGTACCGCCACCTACCTCATGGGGCATTTTTAGGGGTTGAGTTGTGGCAATGGGTTTACTACAGCCTGAACCTGCTCGCATTTTTACTGATTGCTTATCTAAGTACGCGCATTTTTCTGTATTTGCTGTTGCGTGCTAAAGCAGACGTGAGCCAGCCAGCAAAAGCGTTAGTAACCGGGCCATTATGTTTTTTACTGGGGATTGTGTTGGCCCGCACTTTCTCCTCGGAGGCTAATTCCACCCTGGCCACCCGGGCTATATTCGAAGGCGCAACTTTGTTAATTCTGGCGTGGACGTGGTTTTTGCTTAAAGTCGTTGATGTTATTCGTTTGCGTCTAACGTTACGCTTGCAACGCAACAACAATACTCAGGCCGAATTTTTACTGCGCCCTGCAGGGAATGTCGTGAAGATTCTGCTGGCTCTTATTGCCTTACTAGTCTGGTTTGAGAATTTAGGTTTTAGTGCCACAACACTGATTGCCGGGCTTGGAATTGGGGGCTTGGCGCTGGCCTTAGCAGCACAAAAGTCGGTAGAAAACATTATCGGTGCGATTACCTTGTATGCTTCTGCGCCGGTCAAAGTTGGTCAGGTATGTCGTGTTGGTCGCTATTTTGGTGTTGTTGAGGAGATAGGCTTGCGTGCGACGAGAGTTCGCACTTTGGAACGCAGCGTTATACATATAGCAAATGCCAAGTTTGTCGATATGGAAATTGAGAATATATCTGAGCGTGAGTGCATAGCCTATAGACCCGATATTGTGCTTGAGCGCTCAACTCAACACCAGGTGTTAGCGCAGTTATTAGAGCAGATCCGCGAGATACTTGAGCAGCACCAAGATATTGCCGACCAACCGTGTCGAGTACGACTCAGCGGCTTTGTGCCCAGAGGCATAAAAATAGATGTGTTAAGTTATGCACAAACCACAGACTTTGACTATTATCTGCACATAGTTGAATCGTTAAACCTACAAATTATCGAGTGCTTGAACCAGCTAGGAATCGCATTAGCTGCGCCTGAACCATTGAGTTTTGCAAAACTATAATGCACGCAGAGCGAGATATAGCAAATGTGTCTAGGTACGCAAGAGTGATTTTTCGCTTAAAAGGACAAATGTCCTTAATTGCATCTAAAATCGGTTAAAAAAATCAAACCTGTATCTAAAAGTAGATAAATGTTGCAAATTAAT
Source organism: Pseudoalteromonas sp. SW0106-04 (assembly GCF_001293805.1). NCBI lineage: Bacteria > Pseudomonadati > Pseudomonadota > Gammaproteobacteria > Alteromonadales > Pseudoalteromonadaceae > Pseudoalteromonas > Pseudoalteromonas sp. SW0106-04. The sequence continues at coordinate 52,531 of NZ_BCAI01000004.1, forward strand.
GAATTTTTACTGAACTAATTTCAGATTTCAGTGCTATAATTCTCGCCCGTAATGTTCAGCCTTATTTTTGCTCTTACACTCTCAAATTTAAGGTCCGCGCTCGAGGATGCGCGCAAAATTGAACATTGTGCCAGGTGAAACGGCGCTACATATCTACCGTTGAACAAAAGAGTGTACAAAAGGCTAAAACCAACATGAAAGCAATGAAACGTACCACGCTTGCAACATTAATTAACGCAGCGTTGTTCTCAGCCGCTGCCGGCTCTTCATTCTCTTCAATCGCTGCTGAACAACAAGGTCCTGCAGCAAAAGACAATTCTCTCGAAGTTATTCAAATTACCGCACGTAAGCGTGTAGAAAACGCTCAGGAAGTGCCTGTTGCGGTATCTGCACTGCAAGGTGATGGCTTAGAAGCCTATAGCTCTGCGGGCATGGACATTCGTTTTATGAATGCGAAAATCCCAAGCCTATCTATTGAATCTTCGTTTGGTCGTTCATTTCCACGCTTTTATGTTCGTGGTCTAGGTAATACAGACTTCGATTTGAATGCTTCACAACCCGTTTCGCTTGTTGTTGATGAAGTTGTACAAGAAAACGCTATTTTAAAAGGCTTCCCGGTATTTGACGTTGCCCGCGTTGAAGTGCTTCGTGGTCCACAAGGTACATTGTTTGGCCGTAACACCCCAGCTGGCTTGGTGAAGTTCGATACGGTTAAACCGAGTCAAGAATTTGAAGGCTATGGCTCAGTCTCATACGGTAGCCGTGGTGCCGTAGACTTTGAAGGGGCTGTCGGTGGTGGGTTAACCGACCGCCTATCAACGCGTGTCTCTTTGCTATGGCAAGAAAAAGACGACTACATTGATAACCGCGCGCCAGGTTTTGAGCAAGAAGATGTGCTTGGTGGCTACAGTGAAAAAGCAGCTCGTGTACAATTCTTGTACGAAGGCGACGACTTCACCGGCTTATTCAACTACCACGTACGCGACATTGATGGTACGCCTATCGCCTTTCGCGCCAATGCTATTAAACGCGGTAGCAACGATTTAGTCGACAACTTTGAGCATGACGTGGTTTACCACGATGCTGCATCGCGTGCGACGCAACAGGTTGAGTCGCAAGGTGCAAGCCTAAAGCTTGAGTGGGACGTTAATGATTTTTACACCCTGACTTCTATTTCTGCATGGGAAAGCGCAGAAATTTATTCGCGTGCCGACATTGACGGTGGTTACGGTGCTGCGTTCTTACCGGACATGGGTCCGGGTGTTATTCCATTCCCATCAGAAAGTGCCGATGGCATCCCAGATCAAGACCAATACACGCAAGAGCTTCGTCTATCGAGTAACTTTGCCGGTGACTTCAATTACCAAGTGGGTGTTTTCTACTTTGATGAAGCATTAACCATTGAAAACTTCAGCTATGACACCTATGGTGCGCAGCCTGGTATATTAAATGGTTATGTGATTCAACAGCAGGATACCGAAGCATGGGCGGTATTCGGTTCAGCGGATTACACCCTGACTGATGATTTGAAAGTCACGGTCGGCCTGCGTTACTCAGACGATGAAAAAGAATTCTCAGCGAATCGTACTCAAAGCCCTGTGGGCGGCGGTGCATTGCTCCTTACTGAGAACCCAAGTGATGACCACGTGAGCTGGGATATTTCAACCAATTACAAAGTGAGCGATGACATCAACTGGTACGCTCGGGTAGCAAATAGTTTCCGCGCTCCAAGTATCCAAGGTCGTATCTTATTTGGTAACGAAGTGACGATTGCAGAGTCTGAAACCGTGACCTCTTTCGAAACCGGTATTAAGTCGGATATTCTTGATGGCCGTGGTCGTGTCAATGCAGCCGTGTTCTATTACACCATGGACGACCAGCAGCTCACAGCGGTTGGCGGCGGTGCTAACTTTAACCGTTTAGTGAATGCCGATGAAACCACCGGTTATGGCTTTGAAGTTGATACCCAGTGGGTATTAACCGACAACCTTAATGCGACGTTTAACCTCAGTTACAACAACACTGAGCTGAAAGACGACACCCTAGCGGTTGATGTCTGTGCACAGTGCATCGTTACCAACCCTGTCAACAACAGTGGCCAGGCAATTCTTGACGGTAACAGCCTACCGCATGCGCCTGAGTGGATCTCAAACCTAACGCTCAGCTACATCAGACCTATGGGCGAGGGTGATTTCTTCACTTACGCCGATGTTTCTTACCGTAGTGAAATCAATTACTTCCTATACGAGTCTGTTGAGTTTGAAGGCAAACCGCTAACGGAAGTAGGCCTACGTGCTGGTTATACTTGGTACCAGGGTGATAACGAGTATGAAGTATCAGCTTTCGTACGCAACATGTTTGATGAGCAGCAAGCTATCGGTGCTATCGACTTCAACAACAACACCGCAATGGTGAATGAAGAGCGCTACATCGGTGCTGAATTTAAAGTGAGCTTCTTCTAAGCGAGAATCATTTTAAGCTTTATTGAAACCCGCCAATTGGCGGGTTTTTTCGTTTATATTGGTGTCTTGAGCTGGTAAAGTTTGCGCTAAGCCCTAAGGGGAGTGTTTATAGAGAGAGTAACTATGTCTGGATTTTGGAACTACCGCGTTATTTTGGCTGAGGAAGCCGGAAAAGAGCCGCTTTATCAGATTCATGAAGTGGAATATACCAGTAATGGTAAAGTGACCAATTGGTCAGAGACCGGCGCTGCGCCCTTCGGACACGACATAGAAGAGCTAAAAGCGGATGCGGAGCGCTTAAAAAGTGCCTTTGCGAAACCGGCTTTGAAAGTCGTTCGTCAAGCCAGAGGTTATGAACTGGTAGAAATAGAAAGTGGCGAACCGGCTTCAGCAGAGCCACCTGCAGGAGTACAGAAATAAGCATCTAGCGGCCCATTTTACTCGCCCTTGCTGATACATTTCATAGCGGTCGGGGCGGGAACATGATAGCTGATGAAGTAACACAAGAGAGTACCCACATGATCACCACCGTATTATTTGATTTCGACGGCACTTTGGTTGATTCCGAATCACTGCACTTTCAGTGTTGGAATGACATCTTAGCACCTTATGGTATTGCCTATGATGAGGTGGAGTTCTGCCAGCGTTACAGCGGTCGTCCAACCTTGGCATCCGCGAAAGAGGTGGTCACACAGCATAATTTGGCTATCAGTGCAGAGGCATTGGCGCAGCAAAAAAATGACCAGTTTGCCAAAGTGGCTGCCACCTCTTTACCACGGCTAATGCCCTACGCGCTGGAAATCTTGCAACATTGTCGTGAGGATGGCTTTAAGATAGGGCTTGTGACCGGCAGTACGCGTGATGAGGTGATGCCAATATTGCACGGTTACGAATTGGCAGAGTACTTTGCCTGTGTGGTCACCAAGGACGATGTTAGTGAGCCAAAACCGGCGCCGCAGCCCTACCTTTTAGGCCTGTCTTTATTAGGTGCGAATGCGCAGCAAAGCCTCGCCATTGAAGACACCCATACCGGCTCTATGTCGGCAAAAAGTGCTGGTCTGCGCGTTGCTGTGGTGCCCAATACACACACTCTTACCCAAGATTTTAGCCACGCGGATGGGCGCTTTGCTAACCTGGCGGATTTATATCAACAGTTGCTACAAATCCGTAAATAGCCACTACACTAAATAGTAAGCGAACAGCATAAGGATATGGTCATGCGCTTACTCTTCACATTAATCCTTTTAGCCAGCCCCGTATTGTGGGCGACGACACCGCCGTTGGAGTTGGCGAAACAGCTCACTGATAAACACCAAGTAGAGCGCTACCTTGCGTCGGAAAAGTACGACGGGATCCGAGCGACTTGGATAAACGGCGAGTTGCGCAGTCGTGGTGGTTTACTTATCAATACACCCGCTAATTTTACCGCAAACTGGCCATTGATGCGCCTTGATGGTGAGCTCTGGGCGGGACGAGGGCGCTTCAATCATGTCAGTAACACCGTATTAGACAATCAACCCAATGCCCAGCATTGGCAGGATATTCGCTTTATGGTGTTTGATGCACCGAGCGATAAACCTTTTTTCAAGCGCTACAGTGACTACACACATGCGATAGCTCACTGCGACTGCAATAACTTAGAGGCGATTAAACAACATCGCTTTAATACCCGTGCACAATTATCGCAGTGGTTTAATGAGTTAGTTAGCCAAGGCGCGGAAGGGGTGATATTGCACCGCCGTGATGCGCGTTTTAATCCTGGGCGCAGTGATAATGTTTTAAAACTGAAACCTTACATGGATAGCGAAGCTAAAGTCATTGGTTATCAGCAAGGACGGGGTAAATATCAAGGTATGCTTGGTGCTCTGATAGTCGTTGATAAGCGCGGTAAGCAGTTCAAAATTGGCACTGGGTTTAGCGACGCCGAGCGGGCAAATCCTCCCGCTATCGGCAGTACTATAACGTTTAAATACCATGGCTATACAAAAAATGGCGTGCCACGTTTTGCCAGCTATTTGAGACAAAGAAAACCGCTTAATTAACGCGCTCTATCAGCGTCGTGGGCAGTGATTTACTCGTTGTCGAGGCTTCTGTCAGCGAGGTAATTGTCATAATCTGGTAAGCTACGTGGCATAATGCTTTGCATGTATGTGCTTGCTAGCAACATATCGGCTGTGGCTTCATTACAAGCCACGGGGATATTCCAGACCGCAGCTAAGCGCAGTAGCGCTTTAACATCGGGATCATGGGGCTGAGATGAAAGCGGATCCCAAAAAAATATGAGCATATGGATGTGATGCTCAGCGATTTTTGCTCCAAGCTGCTGATCGCCACCCATAGGGCCACTTAGCAATTTAGTAACACCTAACCCCGTTTCTTTTTCTATGCGCAGCCCTGTGGTTCCTGTGCCGTACAGATTATGCACTTCGAGTACGCTTTTATGACGCTGACACCAATCTACCAATGCTTGCTTTTTGCCATCGTGAGCCACTAAAGCAATGGTTTTAATTGGCGGAAGGGGCTGTTGTTTTTGTTTCACTGCTGGGCCTCGATAAATCGTATTTATCATTTTATAACAGCAGGTTGATAGCTAATGCAATGAAAATAAAGCCAGTCAGGCGGTCTATCCAGCACTGTGCACTCGGGTGAGTCTTAAAGTACTGGGCAATTTTATCGCCGAAATAAATATAGGTGCAGTCAATAGGCAGCGCCAGTACGGGATAAAGTAGTCCAAAGATAGCCAGTTGAGCAGTGGTTGAAGTGGCCAATGAAGGGTCAACAAACTGCGGAATAAAGGCAATGAAAAACAGAGCCACTTTGGGGTTTAGCACTTCCGTCATCATTGCTTGAAAAAGTGGGCTTTGCTTTTTGACACTGACATGCGGTTTATCCTCTTGCGCTATGGCCGTTGCTTGCCAGCTTTGCCACAGCGTCATGATCCCTAAATAGGCTAAATAACATGCCCCTAAATACTGCACGGCTGTATAGGCTGTCGCTGATGCTTTCAGTAATGCAGATAAGCCAATAACTGCAAAAAGGGTATGAATAACACCACCGAGTGCGAAGCCTATAGCACATTGAATCCCTGCCTGGCGACCGTTGGCAAAGGTTTGCGCCATTAGAAATGCATTAGAGGGGCCTGGACCCACGGCAATAAGGAAACTGGCACCAAGAAATGAAAGTAATAGTTCAGGGTTGAGCATGATGGTGTGCTTAAAGCTAAAGCGGTAAATCTATCAGCTTAGCTATGAAGAATAAAGCGGGCACGAAGCCCGCTTTGAATGCTTGTCAAAGGCAGTAATTTAGAAATTAACAGTGATGGTTGCTGAGCACACTGCTGAACCTTGCTCACAGACTTGATAACCGAAGCTACCACGTACTTTACCTAGGCTATCGGTGTAGCTGTTGGTGTTTGCGGTGGTCGTGAGCAAGTTACCATCACGGTAGATGTCAACATTTGAGGTAGCCGCACCGCTGTAGCTCAAATCAACAAAGGCTGCACCGCGAGATTTATAACCAGAGGCGCTAAGGCTAATGTCGGCCTCAGGCTCACCGCCGGTATCTCCGCCGCCGCTGCCACTGCCGCCACAACCATTCGCTAATAGGTACTGATCAGCGGCGGCCGCTTTGACGATGCCGTAACCGAAGTATACATCTTTACCGGCAGCGCCTTGGTCTTGTGCCGTCGCTTTAAAGGCGTTACGAATTTCTTCACCACTACAGCTGGCATGATTTGACCAAACTAAGGCAGCAAGGCCTGCCACAGCGGGTGTGGCCATGGATGTGCCACCCATGTAACCGTAGTCACTGGCGCTAATGTTAATGCTTGCGTTCGTTGCTGCCATCAGCGTGGTGCGCTGTTCTAACGCTGCGCCTACTGCCGGAATCGTGGTGCTGTTAGTATCCCCAAGCGTGCCGTATAGCATGCCTGATTCGTTATTGACAATAATAGCACCAAGGCCGCCGGAGTTTTCACAGTTAGCGACTTTATCGTGGAACGAGATATTGCCTCTATCGATTAAGCACACTTTACCGGATGCGTTGCTGTCAACTGCTTCAGCGGTGCCCATGAAGTATAAATCGCCACTGGTTGCACCGGTGTTTTCCATTGCTGATACTTCAAACGCGGCGCCATCAGCGGTCGCCGAAGCAAATGCAGCCATCCCTGCAGGGTAAGTTGAGAGCGTGTCAACACCGCCTGCGGTAACTTCAACACAGATACGCTCGTCGTCAGTGGCTTTCTTACCACGTCCTGAGGTACAGCTCGGATACTGGGAGAAATCGGCAATGTTATTATCGGCATCATTGGCGCCAATCATCATGACTGAGGTATATCCTGCAGGGTATGAGCGCACGTTATTACCATCGTTACCTGCGGCCGCAACGGATAAGCCACCATTGGCAGCGAAATTGGCAAAGGCATTTTCTTCAGTGCTATTGCTGCCACCACCGCCTAAACTCATGTTAATGATATTGGCACCCGCTTGCGCGCATAAGTTGGCAGCATGCGCCAGATCAGACGAATAACCCCAGCCGCTTTCATTAAATACTTTAATGATGTGCATATCCACGCCCGGTGCCATGCCTACAACACCTTGGTTATTATCAGCAGCACCAATGGTACCAGCAACATGCGTACCGTGAGGGCCGCCATGCTCAAACCAGTTACCTGTGCCTGAGTCATTATCGCCGGTAATCGCGCCCCAGTTGAAGTCGGTATTTGAGCTATCTAGACCCGAGTCAATAACACAGACCTTCATGCCACTGTTAGCGTTAAAGGTGACTTGATCCGCTTGCGACTGATACACCGCATACGGGGTAAGTTGTTGAGTCATTGGATCGCCAATATCGTCACTGTAAGCAGACATGGGGTAGCGGCGACTATCAGTCTCAATCAACTTGATGTGGGGGTTGTTCAACAAACCTTTAACTGTCGATAAGTCCATTCCGGTAAAGGTAGCAGCAAAAAAGCCATTGCCATCAACCTTAACATCACCACCAAGCTTTTTAGCGAGCGCTTTAACGACGCCTTTTTTATCGTTGTCAACTTGGATGATGTAACGGTCGTCAGCCGCAGATACCTGCGTGGCGCCGCCCAAAATAGCAAGCGCAATTGCGCTGCGAATCATTGTTTTTTTCATAGTTTCCTCTGTATGTAGCGGTTGGAGGTTGTTAACTATAGATTAACATTCTTTAACAATAGTACGCGCTTTAGGGAAAACAACAAGGGTTTTAACTCGTTATTAATAACTTTTTTGGAATAATAAAAGATGGAGAACAGAAGCTTTGTTTATATACAGGAGTCTAAGAGTCTAAAAAATATAAAAATATAGTGAGAACAGTTACTGTTCTCACTAGAGTCCCTAAAAAAAGTTGGTTCTTATTTATGCAACAAACGTCCCCGCTTACTTAATAGCACTAACCAAAATGGCAATAACGCGGCGATGTGCAACGCAATAGCAACGGGAGCTGTTAGTTGTAACTGCTGACTTAAAAGCACGAGTACGCCGGCGCCACTCATTTGCATAACGCCAACAAGCGCCGAAGCAGTACCGGCTTGTTTGGCAAAAGGCGCGAGTGCGGCACCAGCTGCACTGCCCAAAATCAGTGCATACCCCATTGCACATACAAACATGGGGAACATTAACGCAGCGATAGCGCTAGAGTGACGCAACAACATCAAGCTCCCGGCACTGACTAAGAGTAAAGATAGTCCCCACAGCAAGGCTTTACGGCTAGATCGCTTTATAAATTGAGGAGCGATAAAGCAGGCGAGGACACTCAAGGCACCGTTAACGGTGAACCAAAAGGTGAAGGTGCCAATATCATGGCCTAGGTGCTGCATGATCCACCCTGGGGCTGCGGTCACGAACATCAAGATGGAACTCATGGTGATCATCGCTATGGCCGCATTGAAAGTAAAAATGGGCGAGCGGATAATGGGCATAAAGCGTCGTAAGTCGAGGAGGTGACCTTGATAGTGACTATCCGCAGGGCGTGTCTCGCGATACAGCATAAGGGTGGCGGTGATACCAATCACAGCCCATAGCGCCATAAATACAAAATTGCTCTGCCAAGAAAACTGTACCGTGAGCCAAGCCCCTAAAATGGGGGCCAGTGCTGGGATAAAACACACAATACCATTTAAATAGGTCAGCATTTGTCCACTACGGGCAGGTCCAAAAACATCGCGCACGATGGCAAAGGCAGCCACAAACGTCGCGCATGCCCCCAAGCCTTGAAATGCTCTTGCGACTAGCAGCCATTCGAAGCTCGGTGCCCAGGCCCCGGCCAGTGCCGATACCCCGTATAACATGGCCCCTCCGATGGCGACAGGGCGTCGGCCTATCTTGTCGGCAAGCGGGCCGGCGGCTAGCTGACCTAAGCCAACGGTGAGCATAAACACGGCAACGCTTTGTTGCAATTGTGCTTGAGACACAGCCATTTGCTCGGCCATAACCACAAAAGCGGGTAAATAAATATCAATAGCGAGTGGACAAAATACCACTAGCAGCATCAATACGAGCAGCAGGGTTTTATTTTGCTTGGAAGATGAATGGCGCACAGACTCAGTAATACTCTAATAATACAAGCCAATATTGTAAGAGTAACACTATTAGATACCAGCATTTTCGTGTTATTTGTTTGTTATGAATTGATTTTCGCGGCGATTCTAGGTTTACTGGTAGGATGAGTTAGATAGAGAACCTTATCATGTCCATGCCTCCTTTACTTAAGACCTATAAAAAACTGACCAACTGGCCATTTGGGCACTGGTTATTCTCCAAAGCCGTATGCTTTAAAGCGCCTTACTTTGGCTCAATAAAGCCTTTTATCACTCTGTTAGAGCCAGGTAAGTGCGTTGCCCAAGTAAAAAACCGTCGTGCTGTGCATAACCATATCGGCACCATTCATGCGATTGCGCAATGTAATGCAGCTGAGCTTGTCGCTGGGGTGATGACTGATGCCACGGTGCCACATAAAACCCATCGTTGGATCCCTAAAGGGATGACGGTGGAGTATCTGAACAAGGTGGACACCGATATGACAGCAACGGCGCACATCCCACTGCCACATCAATGGCAAGATAAGGAGGACTTGTTGGTTCCTGTCGAGGTGACGAATACGCGAGGGGAAATTGTATTCCGCGCGACGATAAACATGTATATCACCGCGCGAAAAGGGTAAAACTACTCGTTGACTTGGCTGTCAGCAACATCATTGTTGCTGACCACGCTAAAGCTGTCTTTTTTGTTTAACTGCTTTATTTGTCCTTCCATGGTCGCACCGGCGGCAATGCTTAGGGTGTCGTGAAAGACATCGCCCTGTACTTGCGCGGAGCTTTCAATCGCCACTTTACTGGCACTAATTGAACCACTTACTCGACCTTTTATAGTCACATCAGTGGCTTCAACACTGCCTTCAACTTGACCTTGGCTGCCAATAATTAAGGTATCAGCTTTAATGTCGCCGTCAATACGGCCATCGAGCTGAACTTCGCCTTGGCTGGAGAGGGTGCCTGTTAAGCGAACATCTGCCGCTATCAATGATGGGGTAGCTGTATTTTTACTCAAAGCGGGCCTACTATTCTGTGTATCTTTGTTCTTTGAAAACATCGGTTAATGCCTTGGTGATTTTTACCGGATTAATATGTTTGTTGTTATGCAGCACTTCATAATGTAAGTGAGTCGCTGTGCTACGACCGGTACTTCCCATAAGCGCGATGACTTGTCCTTTAGTTACGGTGTCACCACGTTTTACTTTAATTTCATTGAGGTGGCCAAAGCGGGTGCTAAAGCCATTTGCATGCTCTATTTCGATGAATCGACCATACCCGCCATTGCGCCCTGCACGAACGACAGTGCCCTCAGCAGGTGCAAAAATCTCGGTGTTGCGCCAAGCTGCTAAATCCACGCCTTTGTGCATAGCACGGCGGCCATTCATGGGATCCTTACGCAAGCCAAAACTGCTGGAGATATAATAGTCGGCAGCGGGAAGTACATGTGGAACTTGCGCGAGCATGGTTTCTAATTGGTTAAGTGTGAGCAGACGGTCGACTACATCCATTGACGTGTCGGTTTGTTGATCATCAAGGATCAACTCCAGTGGTCCACCTTGAGCAATGGCTTGTTCACTCTTTTCGAGGAGCTCGTCCATCACCGTCTGTGGTAACCCGGCTCGAGCAATCGCTTCAGACAGTGCCTGTTCGCGCTTGGCAATCACTTGGTCTAGCAGCGTAAAGGTGTTGTCGTGGCCTTGTGTTAGGCGAGCCACACGAGTATCTATATTGCTGTCACTGACATCTATGGCCTCAAAGGGTAAGCCTTGCTCTGGCATTAATGAAGCCGGTAAGGTTGCCAGCACGCTTTGTGTTAGTTGTTGGCGCTGCTCTAAATGCCCCAACTTGACGATTAACTCATCTTGCGCCAACCGTGCTTGTTGCAATTCGTGTTTTAGCTGTTCATTTTCGGCCAGTACATCGCCGCTGGAGTGTTGTAATTGCGTTTGTTGCCAGAAGTTATAGGCACCAAAGCTCGCCAAGGCACCAATGCATGTCAACACCCCAAGGGCAAACATGCACTGTTTGGTTGTGCTCATTTCAACAACTTTGACTTCGCCGTGTTGGCGGATCAAGAGCTGCTTAGCTGGGAATAACTTAGTAACTAAGTATGATGGTGTTAACTTCATAGCGACAAATTACTGACAAAAACGCAGCTAAGATATCAAGGTGAGATTAAAAAGCCAGCAAAAAATTGTAACTGAACGGAAAAAAAGTGCGACTTATCGCACCCTGAACAGGGGATAAATCGCACTTTTTTATGGCGTATTGCCATATCAAAGAATGTTATTTAGCAGGGAGTACGGTGCCACGGCATTCGCCAAAGCCGATACGAGCATAGCCATCTTTTTCGCACCAGCCACGCATGATCACGGTGTCACCATCTTCAAGGAATTTCCGTTGTTCGCCATTGCCTAAATCAATGGCTTCTTTGCCGCCGCGAGAGAGCTCTAACAGTGAGCCCGCCTCTTCGTGCTCAGGACCAGACTGAGTACCTGAACCTAGCATATCGCCTGGCTGGAAGTTACAGCCGTTGACGGTGTGGTGGGCGACCATTTGTGCCACTGTCCAGTACGAGTGTTTAAAACTTGACTGTGATAAGCGGTACGGCGCTTTGCCTTCGCTGCGCATTTTTTCGGTTTCAACGGCGACATCCATTTGAATATCAAGCGCACCGAGCTCGCGGTTTTTGCTGGATTCAAGGTAATCAAGCGGTTGAGGATCATTTTCATCACGTGTCCAAGCGAGACGATAAGGTGCTAGCGCTTCGTTGGTAACAATCCACGGCGATACAGTAGAAGCAAAGTTTTTCGCCAGGAATGGCCCAAGTGGCTGATATTCCCATGCTTGCAAATCACGTGCAGACCAGTCATTGAAAAGACAAAAACCAAACACGTGGTCATCAGCGTCATCTAAGGCAATAGTGTCGCCCAGCTCATTGCCTTTACCAAGATAAATGCCAAGCTCTAATTCATAGTCCAAGCGCTTACAGGGACCAAACGATGGCGTATCGGCATCAGGTGCTTTGGTTTGACCTTTGGGGCGCGGGAAGCTTTGTCCACTTACGCCAATGCTAGAAGCGCGACCATGATAGCCAATGGGCACCCATTTATAGTTTGGTAGCAAGGGGTTATCCGGACGGAATAAGCTGCCTACAGCCGTAGCGTGATAAATCGAGGTATAAAAATCAGTGTAGTCGCCGATGTGACAAGGCAGGTCATACTCGACGTCACTTTGTGCGATTAACGCATCTTGCAGCTGGCTTTGTAACTCGCTGTTAGTGCGTAAGGCGCGTGATAAAGCCAGGCGCAATGCTGACCAATGCGCTTGGCCCATGGCCATAAATGCGTTTAGATTTTTTCCTGCTGCGGCTTCAACAGCCTGTTGTGCCTGCTCATCAAACAGCTCTAGGCGTGCAACTGTAGCTAGGTCAAGGACTTGATCGCCAATGGCGACACCACCGCGAAAGACTTCGTTGCTGCCTTTGCGACGAAAGGTGGCAAATGGCAAGTTTTGGATAGGGAAATCGGTATTGGCGTTGGCTGAGCTGACCCAACTGGTTAAATTCTTATCGTGCGTTTCATTGAGTTGCATAAGAGATTCCTTTTGCTGATTCTAAATTGGTTATTGAGCCGTTCACACAAAAAACAAGGGCTCGAAACGTGAAAAAGCAGTACCCGCCATAAATGGCGAGCCTGCTTTTAACGCTAGATAAAAAGGGAATTATAGAACGCCACGGCGCTCTTGATCGCGTTCGATAGACTCGAACAGCGCTTGGAAGTTACCTTCACCAAAGCCACCATCATCAACACGCTGGATCATTTCAATGAAGATAGGGCCAAATAAGTTCTTGGTGAAAATTTGTAGTAAGTAGCAGTTTTCTTTTTGGCTATCGACCAAAATTTGATGCTGCTTGATTTTCTCGCGGTCCTCTTTGACCCAAGGTACCCGGTCAAAAATAGTGTCGTAGTAATGCTCAACAATATCCAAGGTGGCGATATTGCTCTTATCTAGCTTATCCAAAGAGCCGACTAGGTCATCAGTTAAGAAAGCCAAGTGCTGCACGCCTGGACCATTGTACTCGTCTAAGTACTCATCGATTTGGTTGTTGTTGTCATCCTTACCTTCATTGATTGGAATAGAGAAGGTGCCGCAAGGTGACTTCAATGCATATGAGAGCAGTGCAGTTTTTTGGCCTTTAATATCGAAATAACGTACTTCGGTAAAACCAAACACATCTTTATAGAAGTTAGCCCATGTTTCCATGGTGCCTTTGTAAACATTGTTGGTTAGGTGGTCGATACGTGTGAAGCCTTTGCCTTCAACCACATTCGGTTGCGCCAAATCTTCAAAATCGGTGTCATAAATTGAGCCGTTGTCGCCAAATTTGTCGATAAAGTAAATTAAGCTATCGCCAATACCGAAAATAGCCGGGTAGGGCATATCTTTATTGGTTGCGTCCGTGGCTGGTTTGGCACCACGCTCAACCGCCACTTCAAAGGCTTTATTCGCATCCTCTACGCGCCAGCCCATAGAGCAAATGGCAGGGCCATGGCTTTTAGCAAACTCAGCAGAAAAACCACCGCGCTCGTTGTTTAAAAGGAAGTGAATGTCGTTTTGGTTGTAATAAACAATGTCTTTACCTTTAAACTTCTTCAACTTTGAGAAGCCAAACTCACTAAAGATAGTGTCCATATAATCCGCATCTGGGGTTGCGTATTCAGTAAACTCGATGCCCATTAGGCCGAGAGGGTTATTTACTTCGCTCATGTTGTTACTCCACTTGCATAGGTAATAGGTGGCTGTGATTGCGGTGAGTCCGCACTAATAATGGTTATAAATTGCAACAGCCAACCTCTGATCATTTGATGGCATCATCGGAGAAAAAGTGCCAAAGAGAAAGCCTAGGCAGGGAATTAACCAAGAGGGGTAATGTAAATATAAGTGGACGTTTTTAGGTAACTGTAAGCTTTTCGTTAAATTTGTTTTCTAAATAGATTCAGCCATCAAAAAAGTTGCACAAAAAAAGGCGCCATTTGGCGCCTTAGTGAAGAGGGGGTTAACGGTTACTGCTTCTCACCAGTGATTTCCAACTCTTCTTCTAGCAGTTGCTCTTTATCATGCTGGCCCTCAGCACCATGCATCCAGTCAACCAGCTTATCGGCCATTAGCCACAAGCAAATACCTGCGATAAAGGCCATAATGGCTACGCCACCAAAGGTGCTAAGCGGGCCACCCTCGCCAACTAATTTACCGATTTCGGCTGCTACGTAGTTACCCAAGCCTGAGAATAAGAACCACATACCCATCAGTAAGGAAGTAAATTTAAGTGGTGCTAGCTTCGAGACCATAGATAAACCGATCGGCGATAAGCACAGCTCACCCATGGTGTGGAAGATATACGCCATCACTAACCAAATTACATGGGCTTTCATATTCGCATCATCGCCAATTTGTAAAGCCGCTCCGACCATAGAAATAAACCCTAGGCCAAGGAAGAACATGCCTAAGGCAAACTTACGTGGTGAATCCGGTTCTTTATCACCCATTCGAATCCACAGGCTGGCAAAAATAGGCGCTAAGATAATGATGAAAATAGGGTTAACTGCTTGCAACCAACTGGCCGGCATTTCCCAACCAAAAAACACCAAGTCGGTTTTGTATTTCGCAAAGAGGTTCATTGACCCCGCTGCTTGCTCAAACCCAGCCCAGAAGATGATAGTGAAAAAGCTCATAATGAGGATCACTTTAACGCGGTCGCGCTCTTCACTGGTTAGCGGCTTTTTGTTTGCGCCTTGGTCGTCCTCAGACTGCTTAGCAGATGGCACAGTACCAATGCGACCTAAGTATTTTTTGGCTAATAGTAACTGCAACACCACACCCAGTAGCATACCGACGCCGGCAGTGAGGAAGCCGTATTGATAGTCAAACTTTTCACCGATAGAACCAACGACGAAGTAACCTAAAATAGAGCCTAAGTTGATCCCCATATAGAAGATGGTAAAGGCGCCATCGCGGCGTTTATCACCTTCGCTATATAGGTCTCCCACCATGGTAGAGATATTAGGTTTGAAGAAGCCATTACCTAGAATTAGTAGCGCTAAGCCTAAGTACATCATCTCTTTCTCAAAGCCTGACACCATGGCATGAGGCGTGCCTAAAGCAAATTGGCCGAGGGCCATGGTGAGGCCACCGAAAATGATGGCTTTTCGCTGACCAGATACATTGTCGGCAAACCAGCCACCGAGTACCGGTGTTACATAAACAAGCAGCGCATAGATACCCAAAATGCTGAGTGCATTTGATTGCAGCGCTTTGTGATATTCGTCTTGGGCGTTGGCACTTAAAGGGTCAATGCCAAAGTAAGCCATATCCCAACCCATGGCTGCGGCGGTGGCGATAGTGGAAAGGTAAAGCACGAAGATACCGCGCATACCGTAATAGCTCATGCGCTCCCACATTTCTGTGAAAAATAGCAAAAAGAGCCCTTTAGGGTGACCGAAAAGATCACCTGTTTTAGGTGCTGAACTCATGAAATTTACTTCCTAAATAAATCAGTATCAAAGGCTGTGAGCCTTGAATACTATTACTGCAATTTACAGTACTGCCGTACTGTCACTTATTTAGGCCTTATTATTATTGTTATGATGTTCAAGTATTACTTCGGCGACGCCAAGTAATGGTGTGCCATAACCTCAATTGGAGTCTGAGGGGACACATTTTATGTGAACGGGTGGCCCGCTATCACCATGGTAAAAAAGCGAGGTTATGCATAGAATTGCACGCGCTGCGCTGCTTTATCCTGATGACAAGCGCGCGACAGTATACATAGAGCCATGCATCAGGGGAAGTACTGACGCTTAACCGCCAATGAACCCAGAGCTCTACCATGCTGGCTTTTTAGCCTTATATCGTGCAATCCAGACGATAACTTCTTGGCGTGGGGTTATAAAATAGAATCGATTATTTGTTCAATTTTCTTTACGTTTTGCTATCCATCTTAGCCTTTTATAGCGTATGATTGCGCCCAGCATTTGATTGGTAACACGTGATTGAGGGATCCATGCGCCTTGAAATATATTGCCAAGACCGAATCGGTATCGCCCAAGAGATACTGAATATCCTGGTGAGCTACCAAGTTGACCTAAAAGGCATCGAAGTAGATGCTAAGCATTGTCGTATGTATGTCAGCTTCCCCCCCATCGAGTTTGAGCAATTCCAAAAAATTATGCCTTCTATCCGCCTAATTGACGGTGTTGAAGACGTTCGAACAACCGCGTTTATGCCCTCCGAGCGTGAGCATAACGAGCTTAATACGCTGCTCAGTGCGCTCCCCGATGGCGTTATCTCCATTGATAACAAGGGCTGGGTGCGGTTGTGTAATGCTGCGGCATGTCGCGACTTACAATTGAGCGAGCAAGACGTGGTCGGCGCCAATATCAATAACCTCCTTAAAGGCTTTAACTTTACCCGTTGGTTAGAGGGGTCAGAGGTATTAGGACAAACCACCCGTGTGGAAGTGGCCGGAGAAGATTTCATTGCCGATATTCTGCCTATCTCTGTGCCTCAAGGTGAAGAGCAAGACGCCTTGGCGGGGGCGGTTATCAATATCAAATCACAAAGTCGCCTAGGTCAACAAGTCAGTGCATTTCGCCGCTATGGCCAAGAAAGTTTCGCCACCATACATAATTATTCAACAGCGATGCGCCGCACTGTTCGCGAGGCACGCAAAATGGCGCAGCTTGATGCGCCGATATTGATCACCGGTGAAACGGGCACAGGTAAAGAGCTTATGGCCAGAGCCTGCCACTATGCCTCTAATCGTTCGGTTAAACCCTTTATTGCGTTGTCATGCGCCTCACTGCCTGATGATGTTGCTGAATCAGAGTTATTTGGTTATGCCGGGTATGAAGACAACGCCGCCCCCAAACGCGGGGTATTAGAGCAAGCTGATGGCGGCACGGTATTTTTAGATGAGGTTGGCGAGATGTCGACCCAGCTGCAGACCAAACTGCTGCGCTTCTTACAGGACGGTACTTTCCGTAAAGTCGGCGATGAGAACGAAGTAAAGGTCAATGTGCGCATTATCGCGGCGACACAAAAAGATCTTCCAGCCATGGTGCAAGAGGGAGGCTTTCGCGAGGATCTCTATTATCGTATCAATGTACTGACGCTGGAAATATCACCATTGCGTGACAGAAAAGCAGATATTGGGCCCCTGGCCGAGCACTTTGTGCAAAAGTATGCGCAGCAAAACGGCGCGACGGTACCTAGCTTAAGTAAAGAGTGTATTGAGTATTTGGAGCAGTATCCATGGCCGGGCAATGTGCGGCAATTAGAAAATGCTATTTACCGCGCGGTATCTTTGCTCGATGATAGCGAGTTGACGGTGGAGCACTTGCAACTTCCGAGCTTCACCAATGATCTTGGTTACTTGGAGTCTGACTTTGAAGGCAGCCTAGATCAGGCGGTAAAACGCTTTGAAGCTACGTTATTGCGTAAACTTTACCCTGCATACCCCAGCTCTAGACAGCTTGCGAAGCGTTTGGGCCTGAGTCACACCGCTGTAGCGAATAAGCTGCGTGAATACGGGATAAACCGAAAAACGGTCAAAGTTTAATAATGGCGCCGTCAGGCGCTATTTTTTTGTGCCCATGTTCTTAGCGACCCCACTGACGGTGATCGACTCAACGCCCTCAGCTGCGAAGTTTACTTTTATAGCGGCATTATTGCTGGTGAAAAAGTAACTGCGATCATCAATATGTAACTCGTAATTACCTTTAACCTGTTGCTCAAATTGTCCTTTCTCTAGGCGAATTACATGTTCGCCGAGTTGCCAGTAAAAGCTGTCAAACCAGCCAGAGTGGAACTCTTGCAGCCATACTTGGCTGTCGTCTTTACTAAGCACTAAGGCCAAAGAATATGACTCGGGGAGGGTGTCCATATCATAACTTTTGTTGCCGATACGCAACGTACCTTGCTCACTGTCCCAAGCGAAACCGAAGGTGAAAGGCGTTTGTTGCCCGGCGCTGTTTGCGGTTGTGCCCTTGCCGACGTAATCAAAATCAGCAAAGCAAGGCATACTCATTGCCAATGTGGCCAGAGCAAATAAAGTTGGTTTCATATTAACCCCTTTGTGAGCGAGAAGTTTTAACAATAAATGACCTAGCGTCGCTGCGCAACTAACGCACTAAGGTGCTCGACGACTCAAGCAATGCTATGATGGTGGTCTTACCTGTTTCTTAACACGCTACCACA
This sequence comes from Pseudoalteromonas sp. SW0106-04, assembly GCF_001293805.1. Taxonomy (NCBI): domain Bacteria; kingdom Pseudomonadati; phylum Pseudomonadota; class Gammaproteobacteria; order Alteromonadales; family Pseudoalteromonadaceae; genus Pseudoalteromonas; species Pseudoalteromonas sp. SW0106-04. Next base: position 70,810 of record NZ_BCAI01000004.1, read on the forward strand.
AGGAGAGCGCGGTGAACTTATACTTCCGCTTATTATGGTTGTTTTTCAAAATCAAAGGTAATAAAACACAACAGCCGTTGTTGGATACGGTCGATATTGACTTTCGGGCCTGGCCGCTGGATTGCGACATTAATTTACATTTAACGAATTCTCGTTATTTGGCGTTGATGGATATCGCTCGGACATGGATGACTGCGCGTTTGGGACTATTGCGTGCGGTGATGAAGCGCCGTTGGTTCCCTGTGGTTAATGCGACAGCAATCACCTATATTCGCGATGTAAAACCATGGCAAAAATTCACGGTTTCGACCCGATTGGTAGGCTGGGATCATAAGTATTTTTATATCGAGCAAAAATTCACCTCACACCGAGGCCTGCATGCCATTGCTTATGTGCGGGGCGTGTTTCGCTCGCGAAAAGGGGTCGTCGATATCGAAGAGATTTTGGCGCTGGCTGATTTTAAAGACGAGGCACCCATTTTGCCGCCGGAAATCATGCACTGGAAAGCCATGTTGGAGCAAAAAAAAGCGACTAACAAGAATTAGCCGCTTTAGTTGCTTACATTAGCAAGTGGTAACCGTGAATCGGTATTAGAAGGTGTAACGCACACCTAGCATCGCCACAACAGGGTCAATTTTGACATCAACGGTCAGCGCTTTCTGGCCGTTTGCATATACACTGGCATCGCTATCAATGTCCATGTAGCTCACCATACCGTGTAAACCCCAGTGCTTGTCGAATGCATAGTTAAAGCCAACTTGAGCGGCCAAACCAACTGAATCGTCAAGCTTGAGTTCAACATCATCAGTCCCTAACGTGGTTTTTAAGTCTTGGCTTGCTTGCTCATCAAAAAATACCGTGTAGTTTACGCCGGCACCCACAAAGGCACGGAACTTATCACCTGCTTGGCCAAAGTGGTATTGACCTAATAGCGTGGGTGGAAGGTGCTTAATGTTACCAATTTTCGCACCTTCAAGGCCAAGGCGACCATTAACGTCATGGCTAAATGGCGTGGCGGCGATAAGTTCAATGGTCCAATTGTCATTGAGTGCATAATCGAACGTGAGACCAAGCTGAGTATCATCGTCGGCGTTAAGCCCTAAGGTTGGGGCTTCGTTAATTTTAGACACTTCACTATCAGGGTTTACGTTGATAGCGCCAACGTTAACACTTAGGTTAGCGTGAGCGTAAGAAGAGGTGCCAAGGAAAAGGCCAATTAGAGCTGCGCTGAGTGTTTTTTTCATCATCATATTCCTGTTCGATACATCGGAAAAGCTTTGCTGTTGGCGCCATTATCACTACTTAAGAAAAATAAAAACTGTTCTAGATCAAGCTTTGCCTCAGGTACGCTGCAGAGCGATTAAAAACCTTGATTTAGATTAAACTTTTATCCATTTCATGCACACAAAGGAGAGTTCATAAGCTGACATTAAGATGTCATATGAGCAGGTTGTAATAGCCTTACCAACAGCTGCAACAGGGCAGGCGTTATGCAATTGAACACATCGCAACAACAACGCGTTAATCAAGATAATGTCGTTTCATATTTACAACAGCTTATTCGGTTTCGCTCCATTACCCCTGAGCAAGATGGGGCTATCAATTGGTTACAACAACAGCTGCAACAGCGTGGCTTTAATTGTCATGTATTCACCTGTCATGGTGTCACGAACCTTGTTGCCGATTGCTACTTTGGTCCAGGCGTCAAGTTTGCCTTTTGTGGCCATATCGATGTTGTACCTGCTGATGCATCGCGGTGGCATGTTGATCCCTTTGCTGCTGAGATAATCAATGGTGAAATTATTGGCCGAGGAGCCGCTGATATGAAAGGCGGCGTCGCAGCAATGTTGGAAGCGACCGATAGGGTGCTCATGCAAAGCCCAACACAGGGGCACTTTTATTGGTTGATCACCTCTGATGAGGAAGGTGAGGCTCTTTATGGCAGTGCGGAAATAGCTAACTATCTCGCCGCCCAAGGTAAACATCTTGATGTCTGCCTAGTAGGTGAGCCCACAGCGGATAAACGCGTTGGCGATACCATCAAAAATGGCCGCCGTGGTGCACTTTCAGCACGTATTGAAGTTCTTGGTAAAGCCGGGCATGTGGCTTACCCCGAGCACAGTGTGAATGCCGCACATTTGGCTGCTCAGATGAGCATGGCCTTGCAACAAATAGATTGGCAAAAAGATATTGAAGGGTCGAAAACAACATTACAAATAACTGGTCTCACAGTCCCTAACAGTTTAGATAATTTGGTGCCAGCCAGCTGCTTTATAGAGTTTAATGTGCGTTATAGTCATGGTTATCGTAGTGAAAGCGTTAAACGCTTAATCACCGCCGCCTTGGCGCCTTGGCAGCAACATACGACAATTAGTTGGCAGCGTCCCTGTGAGCCTTATTACACGGCGGGTGGGGGAGCGTACGACCTGCTCGCAGCGTTGGAAGAAGCTATTTACCAAAGCACTCAGAGTTACCCGCAACTGAGTACCAGTGGCGGCACCTCTGATGGGCGCTTTTTTGCCAGTGCTGACACCCAAGTGGTCGAATGCGGTGTACGTAACCACACCATACATCAAGACAATGAGCGTGTGGCTGTGAGTGATTTAGCTAAGATCACCGAAATCTACGAGCGCACATTGGCGCATTTTTTCACTAATTAACTCAAGTGAGTCATGAAAAAGCCGGCATACGCCGGCTTTTTTTGGTTGGGAGTTGGTTAATCAATATTGCAGGTGCGCTTAATGAGGGTTTCGTTGTTAAGGTAACGGCGCGCCTTTTTTTCTTTTAGCTTTGCCATATCTACCAGTACTAGGCCATCAATACAGTTGTTGAAGTCGGGGTCCACACTGAAGCTTAAAAATGAGACGCCCTGAGGCTGGCAGAGTTCAGTGTATTGTTTGAAGAGCGTGGGAACTTGTGCCCCCATATTGGCAAGCACGTGTTTTAACTCTGCAAAGTCAGCTTTTGCATCACTGCCATTAAACAAACGTTGGCACTGCTCTTTTACACATTCGCTGTATTTAAACTCATGTTTAGCCGTTGCTAACGGCTGTTGCTGAGCGTAGTAATGCTGATAATAATAAACTAACAGCTCTTTGGCATTTTGAGGCAGTGCATTGGATAAACTGACCGCTCCAAATAAATAGCGATATTGCGGGTAGCGACTAATAAACGCACCAATACCAAACCATAAGTAATCGAGGCTTTTGCGGCCCCAGTACTTGGGTTGCACAAAGCTTCTGCCAAGTTCGATGCCAGCACCGAAGTAAGGCGCCATATCGTCTTGGTAGTTAAACAAACTGTCCGTGTATAACCCTTGGCGTCCGTGTTTGGCAATAATATCATCGGCACATGCAAGGCGGTAAGCGCCCACGAGCTCTAGCTGTTTAGGATCCCATAGAATGAGGTGGTGGTAGTCCATGTCATATTTATCGATATCACGGCGGCGACCACTGCCTTCGCCGACAGCGCGAAAGGCAATTTCGCGAAGGCGTCCGAGCTCACGAAATAGCGGTGAACTGCCTTGGTAATTATATAAGTAGATTTGCATGCCATCTTGGGTTTCTCCCAGACGCTCGCATTCACCGAGCGCCCCTACTAAGGCTTGACGGCACTCGGCGTGGGCAATGGGAGCTTGGGTTTTTAAGAGTTCAGGCTTTTTGGTTCCCAATCTATACAGCTGCTTACGAATAAGCCGGCTGATCTCTTTGTCATTAAGGTTATCAATAAGGTAAGACTTCGGCGGAATGGCAGTGCCTATTTCGAACTCCAGCGACTTTTGCCGTTGCTTAAACATTTCTTGTACTAATAACAAGGTGGCAAGCGGCTTGTAAATCATCGACGTACCGTAAAACAATGGACTGTTCTTAGCTTTTACTAAAATCGGTAAGATAGCCGCATTGGCCTTTTTGGCGATACGCAGGTAGCCATTGTTCCACTTGCAGTCTTTAACGCCTGTTGGGCGTAGCCGCGACACTTCGCCAGCAGGGAAAATTAACAAGGCTCCTTCAGCTTTAAGGTGCTGATGAATGGCATTGAGTTCTTGCTTGCGGCTGTTGCCAGACATGTTATCAACCGGCAGTAGTAATGAGTGCATTGGCGTTACACTCATCAACAAACGGTTGGCAACAACACGGATATCTGGGCGTACGCGAGCTAGCACGCTTATCAGTGCCAAGCCATCCAATGAGCCAATCGGATGATTCGCGATAATCACGAGGCGGCCTTCGCTTGGGATATTATCCAACTGTGATGAGCTAAAGCGAGCACTGAAGTCCAGCTCTTCGAGCACTTGCTCGATAAACTCTAATCCTTGTAGGTGAGGATAGGTATCGGCAAAAGCAACAAACTCTTGTTCGTGTAATAAATAGCCCAGCCCTTTCTTTACCAGGCCTTTTACTTTTGGTGAGTTGGCAAGACTCGGTAAGTTATCTTCAACCACTTTATCAATACTGATCATATTACCACCCTTTGGTAATGAGATTAGCCACAGGGTAAGAATTAACCATGACATCAAAGTGTAAAATAGATGACAGTTTCAAGACGACATCGGGTTGTGGGATACTGAGGCAAACTATCGCTGTGATGGAGATAATATGAGTTTATTAGTGGCAATTGCGAACAGAAATACAGATAAGCTGCAGAGCATGCTTAAGCAGCAACTGGGTGAGCAGCAAGTACAGGTATGGCCTGATATTGAGGATGCTGCAGCGATTGATATGGTGCTTGGCTGGCAGGTACCGGCTGAGGTGTTTAGTGCTTTGCCAAATCTAAAAGCGGTGTCTTCTTTTGGTGCCGGTGTCGACGGCCTTAACCTGGATGCGATTGCAGATCATGTGTCGGTCACGCGTATTGTTGATAATGAGCTGGCAGCAGATATGGCTGAATACGTATTAACTCAAGTGCTGCTGCATAAGTCTCACATGCCTCGTTACTGGCGCCAACAAAGTAGCAAACAATGGCGAGCGAAGCGGGTGCGCGCACACGATCGCGTCGGCCTGCTCGGGTACGGTCAGCTTGGTAGCGCTATTGCGCAGCGTTTAGCGGCTAATGGCTTTACTATTAAAGCGTGGTCGAACTCAGAAAAACCTGACACAGCGACGGTGACACACTTTTGCGGTGATAGCGGCCTAAACGAGATGCTTGCGCATGTCGATTATTTGGTTTGTGTACTGCCTTTGACTGCAAAGACCCGCAATATAATTGATGCTGAGCTGTTGGCAAAACTGCCTGCGCATGCGGTATTGATTAATGTTGGCAGAGGAGAGCATGTATGTGAAAGAGCATTACAAACCGCACTATCAAAACACACTTTAGGCGGTGCCACCCTTGATGTGTTTCGCCAAGAACCTTTGCCAGAGGAGAGCCCTTTATGGCACCAAGAAAACCTTATTTTGACCCCGCATTGCAGTGCGCTTAGCCGCATTGAAACGGTTGTTGAGCAAGTGGTCGACAACTATCAACGCTTGCAGTCTGGGCAAACATTAAAGCACCTCATTAGCCGCGAACGAGCTTATTAAGTTGTTTTAATAGGAACTAAACACTGTGTAAGTAAACAGCTTGTTAAGTTTTAGTCAGTTGCTATAGTAAACAAGCTACATGCTTGATGTATAAAAAAAATAACAAGTTAGGCTATTTTATTAGCCGCAACCTTTATAGGAAGCGCTATGAAACATAATCAAGGCGGAGCTAAGCTCAGCTATGTGTTGTTTTGGGTTGCTTTGCTGGGACTCGCAGCTTGGTTCAACCAAGCCAATGCCATGCCGCTGTAAAGCTCCTATTTGTAACTGACATTCGACGGACAAAATGCCGAAGCCTAGGGTTTCGGCATTTTTATTTTCAGCGTTTAGCATGGCGTTCGCGGTTTTCTAATTTCTTATCTGCACTTTTCTTTAATAGCACGTAGGTTGCGCCTAGGCCGCCATGAGGCTTCAACGCACTGTGGCAGGCTAGTACGCAGGACAATTGTTTGAGCCAATGATTGACGTAGCTTTTGAGCAGCCCTTTCTGGGATTGATTACGCTCCCCAGTGCCGTGGCGCACTAACAATACGCGAATGTTACGCTGGTGGCAGTCGCTCACCGTTTCATACAGTGCCTGGCGTGCCTGAAGCAGTGATTGACCGTGCAAGTCGAGTGTGGCGTCGACGCCGTATTTTCCTAAGCGAAGGTTTTTGTACACACCGTCTTGTACACCATCTTTTTTGTAGGCGATAAAATCGAGTGGATCAATCAAATCAATGTATTCGGTGCTGAGGATGTTGTCATCTAACTCCGCATCTAACTGCGCCGCCAAACGTTTGTGTTGTTGCGCGAGGGTGGGCGTGGTGTGAGGTTCGAAGTAGCTTACCTTATCGTTTTGCTTGAGCGGCGTTACATCCTCCATTAGCTCTGCGAAAAGATCCGAGTCTGGGCTTTTATGAGACGCTGTCATGATGACCTCGCTTACATGGTTACTACTAGCTTTATACTAGCCCAATATACGGTGTCAGTACTATGATGATCACTCTCGATAGTACTGACTGCGTATTTTTAAACCAATTCAAGCTAAACCGAAGGGCCACTGATGCGCTGTGTGTACACCTTAAATAAATAAAACGTATTAATTAAAACCAGGGAGATGTTAGTCAGTCCATTGGGGGTTACTAATTGTTGCGCATGCACAAAAAATAACAGACCAATCGCTACACTTGCGCCAATGCGCAGTAAGCGTCCATGACTAATAAAAAATGCGCCAATAGCCAGTGCTCCAAGCAAAATCTGAATTCCCAAGTTGACGTCCAAGGTGTATCGCTCCACAACGTGATGGTTAAAAAAGGAGCGCTATTATGCGAACGTGAAGGCCCTTAAGCAAGCGAAAAAATATATCTTTTTCGGATAAGTTTTTCTAACTTGAAAAAAGATGCACTAAGACTGCAAAAAAACCTTCTTGTTTGATGATTTCATAGCGATGACAAGTATCTGCTTGCGTACGATCTCGGCATAAATACATGGCCTTGTTGGCGTCTATGGATTGCAGGTAAAGCTCTGAATCTACGAGTGTTGGGCCACCAAGTAGGGTGGGCACGTAAATGCTACTGGCCACTAACCCCAGCTTTTGATAAGTGATCAACTGAGGTTTTGGCATCAGCATAAATATTGCCAGCAGCGCTAATAACGTAAATAAAATAATTTGGCCTAACTTACCTTTTGGTTTGGTGCGCTGAGGAGCTCCTTGGCGCGACGGCTCATCCTGCTGTGCTTGGCGCTGCGAGGTGTTATCTGCCGAAGAGGGCGACCGCTTAATTCTTTTTGGCGTCGCTGCTTGCTTCAAGAGTGAATGCTTTTTAGTTTTTTTTACCATAACGCTCTACACACAGGTTTACTTGGCCTAAACTATATAGGACTCTATAATATAAACGTTTTTTTAGTATAGCGTGGCTAGGGCTGGAAGTTAACTTAAACCCCAGTGGCTAAGGCGCAAATTAGGGAAGGTCCAATGGATGAGGATATAGCGATTTTAATCGTGGATGATGTGGGTACGGTGCGTAGCTTTTTACATCAAACGTTAATGCATTTAGGCATTGAAAATGTAGATGAGGCGGCAAACGCTGCGCAATGCATGTCTGCGTGCGCGAATAAAGAGTACGATATTATCTTTCTCGACATCGAGTTGCCTGACGGTGATGGCAAAGACATGATTGCAGACATAAATAGTCAGCTCCCCGAGGCTAATGTGGTTATGGTCAGCGCTCACTCAACAATTGATAATGTTAAGGACGCAATTGATAAAGGCGCTAAGGGGTTTGTGGTTAAGCCGTTTTCGCCAAAGAAAATAGCAGCTATGTTGAAAAAGTTTTACCCCAACATGGAATTTGTCTGATTTCTTGAATTATAGGCATAAAAAAACCGGCTAATGCCGGTTTTTTGCGTTATCAAAAAACTAAATTATAGTGCTTTGATTTTCGCTGCAAGACGGCTCTTATGGCGAGCAGCCTTGTTTTTATGGATTAGACCCTTAGTCGCGTAACGGTCTAGGATAGGTGTTGCTTGTGCGAAAGCAGCTTGTGCCGCTTCTTTGTCGCCAGCTTCAATAGCAGCAGATACTTTTTTGAAGTATGTACGCATCATTGAACGACGGCTTGCGTTGTGCTGACGGCGTTTTTCGCTCGTTACAGCGCGTTTCTTTGCAGACTTGATGTTAGCCAAGGTTTGCTCCTAACAATCTTAAATAAAGCTTATATTTAAAGGCCGTGGACTATGCCCTCTTTTTTCCAATTTGTCAATCAAATTAACAAAAGACAAAGCAAACTGCGGGAGTAACGAATCGCCAATGGCTACCGGGAGACACATATATACAGTGCAAAGTTGGGTTAACGCACTATATACCCAAATAAATGATTGGTCTGTTATTGCAGTTTAGGCCTCTGACCTCGGCGGATTATAGCAAAGCTATTAGGCAACCACCAGCGCTGTATTCGCTGCCTATTTGTTGGCATAATGCCGCCATTATCGTTTGCCTCAGTGAGGATATGTGGCTAACAGTTTATTTCGTTCTGGCATGATAGTCAGCGCCATGACCATGATATCGCGCGTATTGGGCTTAGTGCGTGACGCCGTTGTGGCAAACCTTTTAGGAGCTAATGCGGCTGCCGACGTATTCTTATTTGCTAATCGCATTCCCAATTTTTTACGCCGTTTATTCGCAGAAGGGGCCTTTGCCCAAGCTTTTGTGCCAGTGCTCAGTGAAATCAAGGAGCAGCAAGGTGATGATGCCGTGCGCTTATTTGTGGCGCGGGCGGCAGGCACCTTAGGCACTATCTTGTTGGTGGTGACCATTGTTGGCGTGATAGGTTCGCCCATAATCGCCGCACTGTTTGGTGCTGGGTGGTTTGTTGATTGGTACCAAGGCACAGGTGAGGGCGATAAATTTATTTTAGCCTCGGCGCTGTTGAAGTGGACCTTCCCGTATTTATTTTTTATTTCGCTGGTCGCGCTCAGTGGCGCCATATTGAATGTGTATAACCGCTTCGCGGTGGCGGCCTTCACCCCGGTGCTGTTGAACGTTGCCATTATCAGCAGCGCTATATACTTGCATCAGTATGTCAGCATTGGAGCTTACGCTTTAGCTATCGGTGTGTTCATTGGTGGGGCGGTGCAATTAGCCTTTCAGCTACCGTTTCTATACCGCGCCAAAATGCTAGTGAAACCACGATGGGGGTGGCAAGACTCTGGCGTGGTCAAAGTGCGAAAACTGATGATCCCGGCGTTATTCGGTGTATCGGTATCGCAAATCAACCTCTTTCTCGATACCGTGATTGCCTCTTTTTTGGTGACTGGCTCCATCGCCTGGTTGTACTACGCGGACAGGCTCATTGAATTTCCTTTAGGTTTATTCGGCATTGGCATTGCCACGGTGATTTTACCGACCTTATCTAAACTCCATGCCGGTGATAAGGGGTCTGATTTTCAGCACACCTTAGATTGGGGAGTGCGTTTTGTGATCTTCCTAGGGTTGCCTGCCATGCTAGGACTGATGGTAATAAGCCCGTTGATTATTACCGTGTTATTTGACCACGGTGCGTTCGCAAGCGCTGAGGTGGATCATGTTCGCGCAGTGTCCTTGGGGGTGGCCGCCTACGCCGTTGGTTTGGTCAGCTTTATGCTGATTAAGGTACTAGCGCCGGGGTTTTATGCTCGTCAGGATACCCGCACTCCGGTGCGCATCGGCATTATCGCCATGGTTTTGAATATGGTATTTAACTTACTGCTAGCCCCGTTTATTGGGTATTTGGGCCTTGCGCTGGCCACCGCACTCTCTGCGACTTGTAACGCACTATTGTTATATCGACAACTGGCTAAAGAACAGGTTTATCATTTTTCAAAAACTAGTGTCATTTTTACTGGCAAATGTTTATTTGCTACTGCCTGTATGGGGGCGGCGGTGTATGCTTTACAACGCCAGTTTATGTGGCAGCAATGGCCTTTTTATGAGCAGATCGCTTTGTTGGCAGGGCTGATTTTTGTGGCGATGAGTTGTTACTTTGGCGTGCTATTCATTATGGGCGTGCGCCCAAGTATGATAAAAAACGTGGCAACTACTGAATCACATTAAAAAAAAGATTATAATCGAGCACTTTCGTCAGTCGTAGTGCGTAAAACAAGGCCTTTTAGAAATGGAGCTGATACGCGGGATCCACAATATTCGAAGCCAACATCATGGCTGTGTACTCACCATAGGCAATTTTGATGGTGTGCACCTGGGTCATCGAGAGGTGATAAAAGGTTTATTGCGTGATGCTAGCGCGCTGAACTTACCTAGCACCGTGATGTTATTTGAGCCGCAGCCGCAAGAGTTCTTTTTAAAAGAGCGGGCTCCGGCACGCTTGACTCGACTACGTGATAAGCTTGCCTTACTCGCTAAACTGGGCGTGGAGCGGGTGGTCTGCGTGAGCTTTAATGGCCGCTTTGCCAGCCAAAGTGCAGCTGAATTTGTTAGCGAAGTATTGCTTAAAAAGCTTGGCGTTAAAGCACTCACAGTGGGCGACGACTTCCGCTTTGGCAAAGGCCGCAGTGGAGACTTCTCGTTGCTCAAAGCCATGGGTGAAACAGCCGGTATGGCGGTGAAAAGCACCGAGAGCTTCAAAAAGGCCAATGCGCGAGTCAGCAGTACAGCTATCCGAGAAGCGCTCAGAGCCGGTGACTTAGAGCTGGCTAAAGCGATGCTGGGTCACGATTACGCCATTAGCGGACGCGTGATTCACGGTTGGAAAAAAGGCCGAGAGCTTGGTTTTCCAACAGCCAACGTGGCTCTGAAGCGGCAAGTTTGTCCGCTCAGCGGTGTCTTTGCGGTGCAAGCCAAAGTGGGTACGCATACTTATAACGGCGTCGCGAATGTGGGTAATAAGCCCACCTTTAACGGTACCCGAGCCTTGTTGGAAGTACACTTGTTTGACTTTCAGCAAAGCATCTATGGGCAATTTATCGAAGTGCAGCTTAAAGCGAAGCTGCGCGATGAACACAAATTCAATGGTCTTGATGCCTTGGTGGCGCAAATTAATCAAGATATTATCGAGGCCAAACAGTTTTTTACTTTATCGACTACCGCAGATGTCAGCGGCGGTCTGTAGCCGGAACGGAAAGTAGGATTAATGAGCGACTATAAACATACCTTAAATTTACCGGAAACTGAGTTTCCCATGCGCGGCAACCTGGCCAAACGCGAACCAACCATGCTTAAGCAATGGTATGAGCAAGACCTGTACGGCAAAATTCGTGCAGCAAAAAAAGGTAAGCCGTCTTTCATTTTGCATGATGGCCCTCCTTATGCGAACGGTAACATTCACTTAGGTCACTCTGTTAATAAAATCCTTAAAGACATTATTATCAAGTCTAAGACGCTTTCAGATTATGATGCGCCTTATATTCCTGGCTGGGATTGTCACGGGCTACCGATCGAGCTGATGGTAGAAAAGAAAGTCGGTAAGCCAGGCAAAAAAGTGCCGGTGGCGGAATTTCGCCAAAAATGTCGTGAGTATGCGGCGAAACAGGTAGACGGCCAAAAAACTGACTTCAAACGCTTAGGTGTGTTAGGGGATTGGGATAAGCCTTACCTAACAATGAACTATGATTTCGAAGCCAATGCCATTCGCACCCTAGGCCGCATTATCGATAAAGGTCACCTGCATAAAGGGGCGAAACCAGTGCACTGGTGTACCGACTGTGGTTCAGCGTTGGCGGAAGCCGAAGTGGAGTACCAGGATAAACAGTCACCGGCTATTGATGTGAAATTTACCTTCGTCGATCAACAGGCCATTGTTAGCGCCTTTGATTTGGCTGAGGGCCATCAAGGAAATGGTCCAGTAGCCACGGCGATTTGGACGACAACGCCATGGACTCTACCGGCGAACCGCGCCGTTGCCGTACATGAGAATTTGGAATATGCCTTAGTGCAGGTCGAAGATGAAGGTCAGCAGCAGCGTTTTGTGCTGGGTTCAGAGTTGGTCAAAGACTGCATGGACCGTTTCGGCTTTAAGCACTATCACACTTTGGGTTATGTTAAAGGTGAAGTGCTTGATAAACTGAGCGTTGCGCACCCATTCCTTGATATCAATGTACCTGTTATTTTGGCTGATCACGTGACCACCGACTCAGGTACGGGCATTGTTCATACCGCACCAGGCCACGGTCAAGAAGACTATGTTGCAGGCCAAGCCTACGGCTTAGAAGTGGCCAATCCAGTTGGTGCAAACGGCGTTTATTTGCCAGACACCCCTATTTTTGCTGGTCAGCATGTATTTAAAGCCAACCCTAATGTGATTGAGCTGTTGCAAGAGAAAGGCGCGTTGTTGCATCACCATGCCCTTGAGCATAGCTACCCGCATTGCTGGCGCCACAAAACCCCCATTATTTTCCGCGCCACACCGCAGTGGTTTATTTCAATGGACAAAGCCGGCCTGCGCAAAGACTCTATTGCCGAAATTAAAAAGACTCAATGGTTACCAGGATGGGGTGAAAGCCGCATTGAAAATATGGTTGAGGGGCGCCCGGATTGGTGTATTTCGCGTCAACGTACTTGGGGTGTACCTATTGCCTTGTTCGTAGATAAAGACACCGGTGATTTGCACCCTAACAGCGCAGAATTGATTGAACAAGCTGCGCAGCTAGTAGAAAAAGACGGTATCCAGGCGTGGTACGACTTAGAGCCACAGACCTTATTAGGTGATGATGCTGAGCAGTACGTAAAGGTACAAGATACTTTAGATGTGTGGTTTGATTCTGGCGTAACCCATGCCTGCGTGATTGATGCACGTGACGAACTGACGCGCCCTGCCGATCTTTACCTTGAGGGTTCAGATCAACACCGTGGTTGGTTTATGTCATCACTGATGACCAGTGTGGCAATTCATGGTCACGCGCCATATCGCCAAGTAATGACTCACGGCTTCACGGTGGATGAAAAAGGCCGCAAGATGTCAAAGTCTTTGGGCAATGTTATCTCACCGCAAGACGTGATGAATAAAATGGGCGCGGATATTTTGCGTCTATGGGTGGCTTCGAGTGACTTCACCGCAGAGATGACCGTGTCTGATGAGATCTTTAAGCGCTCGGCGGACCGTTATCGTCGTATCCGAAATACCAGCCGCTACTTGTTAGCCAACCTCAATGGTTTTAATCCTGAGACTGACCTTGTTGAGGTGGCAGAGATGGTTGAGCTAGACCGCTGGATTGTCTCTCGCGCTGCCAGTTTACAAGAAGAGCTCATTAAGGCTTATGACGAGTATCAGTTGCTATTAGTAACGCAAAAACTGATGAACTTCTGCACCGGAGAGCTCGGCTCATTCTACCTGGATGTGATTAAAGACCGTCAGTACACGGCAAAGGCTGATTCTCATGCGCGTCGTTCGTGTCAGAGTGCGCTGTACCATATTGCTGAGGCTATGACCCGCTGGATGGCGCCAATTCTGAGCTTTACTGCGCAGGAAATTTGGCAGGCACTGCCCGGTGAGCGCGAAGAATTTGTCTTTACCGGACAGTGGTATAACGGCCTTCAGGCGGTATCAGGTAAGTTCACTGATGAGCAGTGGCAACACGTATTAGAAGTGCGTGATGCCGTGAACCGAGTACTGGAAAATGCTCGTAAAGAAGACATTATCGGTGCCACCTTGCAAGCTGAGGTAACGCTTTATGCCGACGATACGTTAAAAGCAACACTGGATGCCCTGGGTGAAGAGCTGCGCTTTGTGTTGTTAACATCAAAAGTAACGGTGCAAGCGCTCAGTACTAAACCGGCAGAGATTGCGGATTCAGAGCTGTCAGGGCTTGGCGTACAAGTGGTGGCGACCTCGGCGAGCAAATGTGAGCGCTGTTGGCATTACTGCGATGATGTAGGCACCCACGATAAGTATGATGATCTGTGTGGGCGTTGCGTAACTAACGTTGAGGGCGATGGCGAAACACGCCAGTTTGCCTAAGCAGTAAGTAAGGAGCGAAGGTGTTAGCAAAGCGAAGTGGGCTTATATGGCTGACGCTTTCAGCGCTGGTTTTAGTGCTCGATTGGGGCACTAAAACTTGGGTTGTCAGCGCTATGTCGTTACGGGAAAGCATTGATGTTTTGCCGTTCTTTAATATTACCTATGTACATAATTATGGTGCCGCATTTAGTTTTCTCAGTGATGCCGGCGGCTGGCAACGGTGGTTCTTAAGTGCCATTGCAGTGACTATCTCGGTGCTGCTGGTATGGTGGCTAAAACGCTTGCCAGCGACCAATAAGCTGCTCGGCAGTGCTTATGCATTGGTGCTCGCGGGAGCACTTGGTAACCTTTACGACCGACTACACTATGGGTATGTTATCGACTTTATCCATGTCTATTATCAGGACTGGCATTATCCCGCGTTTAACATTGCCGATTGCGCCATTTGTATTGGTGCGGCGCTGTTATTATTCGATGCCTTTAAATCCAGCAGTAAAGAGGAGCAGGCCCATGAGTAACATGGTGATCGGTGCTAATTCCGAGGTTGTTTTTCATTTTTCTATCAAGCTCAGCGATGGCTCTGCAGCGGATTCTACTAAAGTGCACGATAAGCCGGCTAAGCTGACCATGGGCGATGGCAGCTTAACGGAAAACTTTGAAAAATGTTTGCTAGGGCTGTCGGCTGGTGATGAGAAAAGCTTTGAACTTGAGCCAGAGGATGCCTTTGGCCAGCCCAACCCTGACAATATTTATCATGTTGATAGAAGCAAATTCGGCAGTGATGCACCGGCTCAAGTCGGTGCCATTATTGCGTTTACTCAGCCTGATGGTACTGAACTTCCTGGTGTTGTTCGCGAAGTGGTTGGCGAGTCGGTCACTATTGACTTTAACCACCCGTTAGCTGGGCAAAAGTTAACCTTTGAAGTGGAAATTTTGGAGGTCACAAACCCATGAAAATAGTGCTTGCTAACCCGCGTGGGTTTTGTGCTGGTGTCGACCGGGCTATCAGTATTGTTGAGCGGGCTTTGGATATTTTTGAGGCGCCGATTTATGTGCGTCATGAAGTCGTGCATAATAAATATGTGGTTAATGGTTTAAAAAACCGAGGTGCCGTGTTTGTTGAAGAGCTGCATCAAGTGCCCGACGACAGCATCGTCATTTTCAGTGCTCACGGCGTCTCTCAAGCCGTGCGTCAAGAGGCCAAACGTCGCGAGTTAAAAGTATTCGATGCCACCTGTCCGTTAGTCACGAAAGTGCATATGGAAGTGACGCGAGCATCACGCAAAGCGATCGAGTGTATTCTCATTGGTCACCATGGCCACCCTGAGGTAGAGGGCACCATGGGGCAATACGATAATCCCCAAGGCGGGATTTATCTGGTCGAAACTCCAGAGGACGTCGCTAAGCTTGAAGTGAAAAACCCAAGCAACTTGTTCTATTGTAGTCAAACCACGTTATCGGTAGACGATACTGCTGATGTGATTGATGCGCTGCGGGCTAAATTCCCAGATATAGACGGTCCGCGCAAAGACGATATTTGTTATGCCACGCAAAACCGTCAGGATGCAGTGCGTGATCTGGCGGATAAAGTGGATGTGCTGTTAGTGGTGGGTGCGAAAAACAGTTCAAACTCTAATCGGTTGCGAGAGCTTGCCAGTAAGATGGGCACCAAAGCCTATCTTATCGATGATGCTAGCAGCATTGATGCCAGCTGGCTTGAGGGCATTGATTCTGTGGGCGTGACAGCAGGCGCATCAGCACCTGAGGTGTTAGTACAAGAAGTGATTACTCACCTGCAGTGTGCAGGTGGTGAGCAAGTCACGGAAAACCCCGGGCGTGAAGAAGACATCGTGTTTGCTGTGCCGGCCGAGCTACGATAGCAAGTATCGAGGTAAGCGTGGAACCAGCATCGCAACCGCACAGCAATCGCTACAGCCTGCTGACCACGCTTTGTCAGACCCGAGGGGTATTAAGTGCCTTGGTCGTAGGGGAGGCATTGGCGCTGATCATCAGCTTTAGTGTTAGTGCGTTGGAAAACTTCTGGGTCGTGTTAGGTCAGGTCAGCCTGCTGGTGCAGTTCATTGTTTCTCTTAGTTTTGCTTTGCTGTATGCGTTGAACGGCATTAGAGCGCAATTAAGTGACAATATCCAAGCTGGTGCAGTGATCGGCATTTTGGTGCTTGTCACTTTCATGACCACTTTATATATCAGTTATTTGGCGCTGTTTGCCGAACAAGCACCAGTATGGTTCGTAATTAAAAGCTGCGCCATTAGTGCGTTAGTTGCTGCGCTGTTCGTGCAGTTTATGGCCATTTATAATGAACACGCTAAGGCGCACTCAGCCTACGCCAGTGCTCAATTGGACGCGTTACAAGCGCGTATCCGCCCGCATTTTTTATTCAATACCTTGAACACCATCGCTGAATTAGCGCATCAAGATGCCCATGCTGCAGAGGACTCGGCATTAGCACTGGCATCGTTATCTCGCGCTGCTATGAACGTAGGAAAGCAAAGTACCCTTAATGACGAGCTTCAGCTGGCTCAGCGCTATATCGCTCTTGAACAATGGCGCTTCGGCACACGCCTAGCTGTGCAGTGGTCGATTCCTGATACGGTGCAAAGCATTGCTATGCCGTGCTTGACCTTACAGCCGTTACTAGAAAACGCAGTGCTGCACGGAGTGGAGGCAAGCGCGACCGGCTCGCTGATAGAAGTCGAAGTGTACCTCAGTGAGCAAAGCGCAACGGTAATAGTCAGCAATAGTGTGTCAGCTAACAGCGAGTCAAAACGCAGTCACAATGGCATTGCCTTAGCCAACATCCGCAAACGGCTGGCGATTTTATATCATGGTAGAGCACGATTAAGTCAGCATCGCTTTGACAATCGGTACCGAGTAAAGCTTGTGATCCCAAGAATGGAGTCTTTTAATGAAAGTATTAATCGTTGATGATGAGCCGCTCGCCCAAGCCCGCGTCGCTCGCCTACTAGGTACCTACGGGCACATCCATATTGCCGGTTATGCTAGTAGTGGCGCCGAGGCGCTTGAATTGGCTGCGAAAACACAGCCAGATGTTGTCTTTATTGATGTTGAAATGCCGCAAATGAATGGTTTAGAGGCCGCGCAGCAACTCTCAGAACAGTCATTACCCCCGGCTATTGTGTTTATTACTGCCCACCCGAACCATGCTCTGGATGCCTTTAAAGTGATGCCTACAGCTTATTTGCTCAAACCACTGGAAGCGGCAGAGCTGGATAAGGTCATCAATAAGCTCGGTCAGCAAAATCGTGCGCAAGTGAACCATAAGCAGCGTCAGCAATTGAGCTATAAACTGGGGAACCAGCTAAAAACACTTAGCCTTGATGAAGTGCTTTATGTCGCTCGAGATGGTAAATATACTCAGGCAGTGTGCGAAAGCACACAAGTGTTATTAGATACAAGCTTAAAAGAGCTAGAGCAGCAATTTCCCACTACATTACTCAGAGTGCACCGAAATACCTTAGTGAACCGCAATAAAGTCACATCGCTCACACAAAGCCAGCGCCAATACCAAATTTTTCTACAAGGGTGTGAGCAACCACTGCCGGTGAGCCGTCGTGAAGTGAGCAAAGTCAAAGACTTACTCTATGGTGATAGTTCCCAATAAATGACCGTTTATACCTAATATAGTACCGTTTATTCCTTCTTGGCTTGTTCCTAATTTCAATATCATTATCCTGCCGTTAACAAAAATTAAAACATCAGGTACATTTCATGTCAGGAAGACACTCGCGACAAGCGCATCAATCTGGCTTTACCCTGCTCGAAGCACTGATTGCATTCATTATTCTCACCATCGGCTTATTAGGCACGGTTGCGCTTCAAGCCAAAGCTAAACAAGCCTCATTCGACTCTATGCAGCGCTCTGCGGCACTGGCTTTAGGCGCCGATATCATGCAACGAATTCGTGTAAATGATACGCAGACGATCGCTGCTCTGTACGCGATGACGTTTAATAGCGCCGACCCCATACAAACAATTGATTGTAACAACCAAGTTTGCGGGCCTGCTGAACTCGCTAACTATGATAGAAATCAATGGCTTGCTGCTATTAAGGCGAGAGATAACAGTGGTTCACTAGATGATGCCACCGTCTGTATCAATACCACTGAAACCGATGGGGTTGTGACCGATCGTGTTGAAGTGGAAATCATTATTGCTTGGCGGGGTAGACAAGAACTCAATGGTGGTGACAACAGCGTTGCCTGTGGAAACTATGGAAATAACCGCCGCTTGGTGAGGTTGACCAGTACAATTCACATGAGAGCGTAACGATGAATAATAGATTTAAGAGACAGCAAGGTTTAACGCTTGTAGAAGTCATGGTGTCGTTGATCGTCGGTGCGGTGATCCTCGCCGGAGTAATGTTTACCTACATTGGTATGAAAGGCACCACAAGAGATACTCTGACTATTGGTGAGCTGCAAGAAACCGGTCGTTTAGCTTTAGACATCATGACCGCCGACATCGCGCAAGCAGGTTTTTGGGGGACATTTTACGAATCTAGTTTCACTGCAGCAAACACGACCGCTCCTGCTGCCCCAGCGAATGACTGTCAAAGTGGCCTGAATAATGGCTCTTTCCCTGATGGCAGCACTGTCGAATTTCGATATATTTTCGCGATTACTTCTGCTGGAGGGCCGCAGCTAAACTGTATCGATGACACTATAGCTAATTCTGATATTTTACAAGTCAAGCGCTTGGATGGGCAAAATGTCGCTCCTGGCGCGACTGATGCACAACGCTTTTATTTTTTAGCGGCTCAAAATAGGGCCGAATTTTCTGATAGCCCTGCCGCTGTTCTACCTCGTCCTGATGCAACATTGTGGCCTTACAGCCACCATGTCTACTATGTGCAGGAACAGACCTTTCAAGTTCAGGGGCAAACCCGTGTTATTCCCACTTTGATGCGCAATCGACTAACTACCGGCGCAGGCGGAGCAGCACCTATTCAGTCAGACGTAATTATGGAAGGAGTCGAGAACATTCACTTGTTGTTCGGTTTGGACACCAACGGAGACTCCCGTGTTGATCAATACAGTACCAGTAACACCATGACAGTTGAGCAGTGGCAGCAACAAACTGCCAAGGTATTAACTGTACAAATTAGTATTTTGGTTCGTTCATTAACGCCAGATCCGGGGTTGAATTTACGAAACCAAACCTACCAACTAGGGGGCACCAATGGGCGTGAATTAACCTTTAACGATGAATTCCGTCGTGCTGTATTCACCTCAACTGTGCAATTACGCAATGTAGGAGAAAATTTGTGGGCAATTTAAAAACTCAGCGAGGGGTCGTGCTCGTGGCCGCCTTGATTATGTTGGTTGCTGTGACGGGGATAGCGGTGACATTAATGAGTAGTTCAAGCATTGATGTCAAAGCCACCAATGCAGCCTTGATTCGTGAAGAAGCAGATCACGAAGTTCTTGGCGAGCAAGAAACGGTGATCGCCGATGAAGTAAATCAAGAGAGTAACAGTGAATTTTTAAATTCTCGGGCTCAAATGCCAGCGTTTGGAAACACTATTACTTTAGCTACAAATGGTGACGCAACCACATTGATGCGTGATCTCAATCCTGGCCCGATGATGTTAAATTGCCCGCGTAAGTTCAACTTTACAGAGGGCATCGTATGTAATTTGGTGGAAGTGCAGACCGCCTATGACTATGGCGCTAAAACACGGCACCAACTTAATCTTCTCAGTGGTATCGCCCAAGAGATGTTAGAAACCAATAAAGCCCGTTGATATTCAAGGATGTAACCTGTGAAATTATTTAAATACAGCGCCATCGCGGCAGCGGTGAGCGTGAGCTCGTTTACAACTTATGCAGATGACACCGATCTTTATCTGAATCGCGGTGCAAACTCTGAAGAAAAACCGAAGGTGATGATTGTTTTCGATACTTCAGGGAGCATGGGTTGGAAGTTAGATCCCAATTGTTGGCGTAACTGTGACAAGAAAATGCCCGTCGCAAAACAAGCGATGAAGTCGGTAATAGACGCGAACGAGGACGTTGAATTTGGCTTAGCTCGGTTGCACTCGGGGCAAGGTGGTTACATAGTGAAAGGGATTGGTAGCGACCATAGTCAAATAAAGAAAAAAATCGATAACTTTGATGCAGACGGCTCTACACCTATCTCTGAAACGCTTTATGAAGTATACCGCTATATTCAGGGGGGAAACTTAGACCAAGCCAAAAATGTCAATGGCAGGGATAAAAGTATTGATGATGGGAGCAAGTATACTTCTCCTTTTGCCAGTGACAAAACTAAGCGATGTGATAACTCTGTCAACCTAATTCTTATGACCGATGGTGACCCTACCAGTGACCAAGACAGGGATGAGAATATAATCTCTGAATATACGGCTAAGTTTAGTACAGCACCAACTTCCTTACCTGGAGATCCAACTCAACAAACCACCCATGCCAGCTACCTTCATTCTTTAGCTCGGCTTATGCACGGTATCCCCGCAACCGCCAGCAATAGCGGCGTTGCTGTTGATGTTTATAAACCAAATGATGATATCAAACACTTTGCGCGTGTTTATACTGTTGGTTTTGGTGATGGGCTGTCAAAAGAAGGCCTTGCAGTTCTTGAGCAAACTGCCGCTTATGGAGGTGGTCAATATAAAAAAGCAGACAGTGCTAGTGAACTCTCTACTGCATTAACACAAACCATCAATAGTATCCGTCAGGTGAGCGATACTTTTGCGTCACCAGCATTTGCCAGTAATAACTTTGATAAAACCCAAAGCCGTGACTCGCTTTATTATGCCATGTTTTACCCTAGTGAGACGGCACAGTGGTCAGGCAATTTGAAGAAGTTGAAGGTCAGCGGTGATAAAGTAGTGGCCACCGGGGGCGTGGAGGCGCTAAATGATAGTGGTGCGATAAAAAAAGGTGTAACCACATTTTGGGCACAGCCTAATACTCCACCTGATGGTGCTAGCATCATTAATGGCGGTGTTAACAGTACTTTGGCTTCCGCCACCACAAGTCGGAACGTGTTTACTTATCTAAAGGGTGATAAAAAAGACTTCACCTACTCTAATGTTGTAGATGCGTTATCTGAAGAAGATTTACATAAGTATTTCAGCAGTGATAGCGCCAAAGCTAGAGCGATGATCAATTGGTCAATAGGTAAAGATGCTCAGGATGAGGATGCGGATGGCAATATCAATGAAATGCGTCAAGCGATTATGGGCGATCCTTTACACTCAAAGCCTTTGGCTATCGACTATGGTAACGATATTCGTATTTTGCTTGGTACTAATGCCGGCTATGTTCACATGTTCAAGGATAATGAAGCAACAGACAGTGCAAATAACACGGTAGAAGAGAGCTGGGCATTTATACCACAGGAGTTGTTCTCAGTGGTTAAACCTTTGTATAACGACAGTGCCGAAAAAGTCTATGGAATGGATGGCCCTATTTCTTTGTTCTTCGATGATAAAGGGCAACCTAACGTAGTCGATGCTGGTGATAGAGTATGGGCATACTTTGCTATGCGAAGAGGGGGGTCTAGCTACTATGCAATGGATATTACGGACCCTGACAACCCGACCTTATTATGGCAAATATCTGATCAAACCCCCGGCTTTGCAGAACTTGGTCAATCTTGGTCTCGTGCAGAGGTGATATACGCCAATATTGATGGTTATAAAGATAAACCACTGCTCGTATTTGGTGCAGGCTACGATACTAACAAAGATAATGTCGCCAGTGGTGCAGATAGCAAGGGTAGAGGTATCTATATTGTTGATGCCGAAACGGGTAAAAAGGTTTGGTCACTCACGCCGCAAAACGGCTTTGCAGGTAATCATAGTATTGTGGCGAATATCGCGTACCTTGACTCCGACTATGATGGCTATGTTGATCGCTTATATGCAGCCGATTTAGGCGGGGATGTCTGGCGTGTGGATATGCCAAGTAGCAATCCTACAGACAATGCTAATCCATGGACTCACCATAAGCTCGCCGCATTAGGTGGCAGTGGCAGCAATCGACGGTTTTTCTATCGCCCAGTCGTGGCAAGAACTTACTTCAGTAAAGTCACTGAGACAACCACTGAGATAAATGGTCAAACCAAAACGACGCTCACGCGAAATACCACCCCCTATGAAGCAATACTTATTGGCAGTGGGAACCGTGCATCGCCATTGGATACCACCATTAATGACCGATTGTTTATGGTGCGTGATGAGAACACCTTGACCCAGTCTTTCAACGATGGATTACCACAAGCCATTAATTTAGGTGATTTACTGGATATTACCGGCGACCCTTTTGCCAATGCTCTTGATGATGAAACGCAATTTAGGAATTTAGAGCGCAATATTGGTGAAAACTTTAATGGCTGGCAATACCGGATCAGTTCGGGCGAAAAGGCGTTGGCTTCGCCCACAGTAGTCGGAGGGGTTGCTTATTTCCCAACCTTCAAGCCAGCTTCTAACGACTCTACAACCAATCAATGCAGTTTAGTACCAGGTCAAGGAGGGGTTTATGCCTTGCATTTGCACTATGGTACCAAAGTTTACAACTGGCGCTACAAAGAAGTCGGTGAATTGGTTCCTGATACACCTACTGTGGTTTGGCAAAAGGATGGAAATAATAAAAGCTCAGGAAAAATAGTACTGCCAAATGGCGTACTCGACCCTAAAGAGCTGGTAGAGCAGGAAGTACCTAGAGACATGGATGGTGATGGCAAAATAGACCTAGTTAAAACTGGGTTGGGAATTAGTCTAAAAACACAGCAAACGTATATTTACAGACGAGAGGACAACCGTGATGAATTCTAATCACACTCAAGAGCATGGATTTACATTAATAGAAGTGATGATTGTAGTCGCTATTGTTGGTATTTTGGCCGCAATTGCTTACCCATCGTATGCCCAGTATGTGCAGAAATCAGCTCGGGCTGAGGCTCGGGCTGCACTTCTCGATGTTGCTAATCGTCAAGAGCAGTTTTTTGTAGATAACAGACAGTATACAGCAACGTTAAATGACCTGGGACTAGCTTCAAGCGACACCGAATCAGGTCTATATGAACTAACCGTGGCAGTAAACCCAAATGCGTTTACAGTAACGGCTACGGCAAAGAAAGGGCCTGCCAAGAAAGATGTATGTCAGAGCCTTAGCATTGATGAAGCGGGAGAGAAAAGCGCAACTGGTGCTAGCAAAGAAGAATGTTGGGGGCTGTAGAAAAGGTAACAAAAAAGCCTCATTCTGAGGCTTTTTTACATTTTGTGCTAACTACACTCAGTGGTTGTTTGCCCTTGATAGAGTGCTGTTCCAGACTGGCTTAAGCGCATATCTCTGTTAGACTCTGAGGTGACACCGTGTGGACAGTATGTAAACGTACCTGCCTGAGTGTTACCTACACGGCCAGTTGCATTATAGACAATGGGGCTTGACCCTGTGTAGCTCAGCAAGTCTTCGCTTATTACTCCTTTCATTACCCTCAACAGCGGCTCATCAGCATCGCGCTGGTTATTATTGTTATTATCGACAAACACAGCAATATCATCATTTGTCCAATCGGTAGAGCACTGACTACCGGAAAGAGGGCAAACTATTACTCTTGACTCAGTTGTTGTCGCTTTGGCGCGAGCAAAAGAAAGGTTTCTTTTTAACTCTTGCAACTGATTTTCTGCTCTATCCTTAGCTAATAACTCTGTCGAGTCGGTAAATGCAATCGCAGCAACTATACCGACAACCCCCATGGTGACCAGCAATTCCAACAAAGTGACACCAGACTGAAATTTACGTAGCTCCATTGTTGTAAAATCCGTGTTTTTTATTTGGAAACAATCATATCATTTTGATTATACATGTCATTAACTTTGTTCCAATGCAAAAATCTCTGTGCCATAGAGTTTGGAATAAGTGGATAGTGTGATCATAATCTACTGATCTAGCTCTCAAACTTTATTGGGTTGCTTACGTATTCTGTGAGCAGATAGTTGCGCTAAATGGGTTAATGATAATAACTTAGTAAAATAGGCTGGTTACTGTTCCTCTACTGGGTTATTTAACAGTTTAGTGTGCCGCTCATGACTGATTTCGCACCGTTAGCATCTCTTTAAGTTGTGGCTTTTGCATCAGTTACTAGAATGTTAACTATGAAGTTGCAAATTAGAGTTTAAACATTATGCGAGAGCAAAATGGCTTTACTTTATTAGAAACATTAATAGCCTTTATTGTGCTTGTTTTTGGTTTACTGGGCGCTGTTGCGCTACAAGCCAAAGCTAAGCAAGCCACCTACGATTCTATGCAGCGCTCTGCCGCGTTAGGCGTTGCTCATGATGTTATTGGCCGTATCAAAGCCAATACGCTAGCAGCAATGGCGGGAGCATATAACGTCACCGTCTCAAGCGACGATCCTGTTGCTGCTAATTACGCCTCGTGTATCAATGCTAATTGTGGTTCAGGCGCACTTGCCGCATTTGATATCGAACAGTGGCGTCGGGCAATAAGAGCTCAGGAAAATACAGGTGCATTAGCCGATGCCACTGTCTGTGTTGATACACGTGTCAATGGCGAGCAGCTAGATATTGATGTCATTGTTTCTTGGGCATCTCGCCAAGAGCTTGCGAGCACCGGGGATATTGTTCAAAGCAAAGATGAGTGCGGTGGTCAGAGCAATCAACGAAGAGCCCTCGCTTTGGAGTCATTCGCCTATGTTCGCTAATTCTATTCCTTTAAATAAAGCTCATGGCTATACGCTAGTTGAGTTGATTGTTGCCATGGTTGTGGGTTTATTCCTTCTAGGCGGTGTCATGTTTACGTATGTAAGTATGAAAACAACGACGTCCGATACCGTCGAAATGGGTGAGCTACAGGAAACCGGCCGAATGGCCTTAGATATCATCAGTCGCGACTTGGAAATGGCGGGATTCTGGGGCACTTACGGAATGAGTTCTCTTAGTACCGGTAGTGTTGATGTCACTGGGGTGGTCAATCCAGGTAATGATTGCACTGCTGGACTGAATAATGCCAGTTTCCCTGTTAACAGTCCAAGCAGCTTTAAATACTTGTATAGTGTCACGGCTGTGGCTGGCGCTAATTTAGGTTGCATAGATGATGCGGTCGCTGACAGCGACATTATTCAAATTAAGCGTGTCGCTGGAGATGACGTAACCGGTCAGGCAACCAATAATAATGATTACTATATAGAAACAGATATATCCTCAGCTCGCATCTTCATAGGTGACGGTGCAATTGCCAATCCTGCCAATATGAATGGTTCGGTATGGCGCTATACCCATCATGTTTACTACATCAATGAGCAGTCGTATCAGTCAGGGGATGAGACCGTTACTGTCCCCGTACTGATGAGAAAACGCCTTACGCCAACAGGGGGTATGGTGACAGAGTCGGTACTTGAGGGAGTGGAGAATATTCGCCTGCTTTACGGACTGGACAATAACGGTGACCGCAACGTCGATACCTATTTAAGCGCAGCGCAAATGAGCGCCTCTGAGTGGGAACAAGTAAGCTCTAAAGTGCTAACCGTGCAGCTATTTGCGCTAGTACGGGCCACAGAGTCAGATAGAAATATGAGTAAAACAAACCAAACATATATCCTAGGTGGGGAAGGTGGAACTGAGCGACGTTTAAGCTTTGATGATAATTTCCGTCGTCTCGTTTATGTATCCACTGTTCAAGTACGCAATGCAGAGGTCGAAACATGGTGAATACGCAGCAATATCAAGGCGGGGTCGTGCTTATCGCATCTTTAGTCATGGTGCTTATCGTATCCGGTATCGCGGTTACCCTTATGAGTGCAAGCAGTGTGGATATGAAAGTTGTGAACGCTGCACAAGATTACGATGTTGCCAGTGAGCAAGCATTGGCTGACTCAGAGCGCGCGGTGTTCGATGAAAAGCAAAAGGCAGCGACGGTAAGCGCGCTGTATTTCAACCGAGGCGAATTTAACGCCGGTGGCAATGAATTTGTGCAACTTGAGCCTGCGGGAGCACAAGCATCGCTGCGATTATTTCACAATAACGACGGCCCCCAAGACTTGGACTGTCCACCCAGAGCCAACCCAACACCAGGTATAAAGTGCAACATGCTGAGCCTGCGAAGTCGCGTTGAGTATGGTAAATCGAATAGGCATAACGTGACTGTTGTCTCGGGGTTAGCTCAAGAGATGGCAAGTATATCGAGCCAGTAAGTCATATAGGTGAATGACATGAAACTGTTTAAATTATTAGTAATAGCATCGCTCACCTTCAGTGTGAGCAAATCCTTTGGTGAGGATATTGAACTTTATGTGGGCAATAAATTTTTCACCTCATCAGGAAAGCCTCAAGTACTTATTATTTTTGATAACTCAGCCAGTATGAATGGGCTGATAGAAACGACAAAAAGCTACGACCCTAATGTGACCTATGATGTCGTATCCTCTTTTGATAACTCGCTTAATGAAGATTTCGTTTATTTTACTATTGGTTCAGGCGTGGATCAGCAGCTACCACGTACTGATAGCAACAGTGATACTAAACGCTTTCATAGCTATGTTAATGGGTGTGATGCTGCGAGAGAGTCTTTGCAGCAATATGGCTTTTATACTGGCTATATTCGAGAGCACCAATATAAAGGAAATACCGGCTCTTGGGTTGATCTCAAAGACAATAGCGGTGCTAATACTATATCCGCACTTGACTGCCTCGATGATATTCTTAATGAAAATACCGATAATACCGGGTTGGAGATAAAGATAGGCGGTACAACCTATAAGTCTGGGGACACCGAGCTGACGGGCTTACCTATTAGCGGTGCATCAAAAAGCTCAAATGACTTTTACACTCAATCAAGCTCTGTAACGAAGGAGCAAAAAGACAAAGCCAGCGCGGATTTCAGTGGCGGCGAGGTTGTGACACTTTACCATCCTAACTACTTGCGTTGGTATCATGCTACGGATAAAGACACGGAAGTTAAGTCCAAGTTAGATGTGGCCAAAGAATCCATCACGACTGTGCTTAATGCCACACCCATTGTCGATTTCGGCTTAATGGTATTTAACCTTAACTACCCCAAAGAAAATACCCGAGATGGTGGTAGGGTCATTGCCAATTTTGGTCAAAGTAACGCCGATATTATCGGTGAAATTTCCGGCATTGATGGTGAAACCAATACACCATTATGTGAGACAACTTACGAGGCATTCCGCTTTTTCGCTGGCCAAAGTGTATGGTACGGGGACGATGATACCGACTGTAAGGAGTCTGAATGTAGATTCAAATACGACGGGAATACGCCAGCCATGGATTTATCGGCGGTAAGTAATGATATTTATAAATCGCCATTTTCAG
This sequence comes from Pseudoalteromonas sp. SW0106-04, assembly GCF_001293805.1. Lineage (NCBI taxonomy): Bacteria > Pseudomonadati > Pseudomonadota > Gammaproteobacteria > Alteromonadales > Pseudoalteromonadaceae > Pseudoalteromonas > Pseudoalteromonas sp. SW0106-04. The sequence continues at coordinate 98,122 of NZ_BCAI01000004.1, forward strand.
GAGGTTGTTCTAAAGAGGCTTACATTATTCTCATTACTGATGGTGTTCCAACGGTAGACAAAGCGGCAGATGGCTTAGTGTCTTCCCTTGTCTCTACGACTAATCAGCCTGATATCAGTGATCCAGTGGTGACCTCAACGACTCCCTATAATGATGACACGTTAAGCACTTCTAACTATCTGCCGAACTTAACCCATTGGATGCATCACAATGATGTGAATACCTCGGTAGACGATGTACAACGGGTGAGTACTTTTACCATTGGTTTTAGTGATGGTGCTGATGATGCTGCAGGGCTACTCAAAGAGGCGGCGACGGCAACGAAAAGTAACGGCGATAAAGGGTATTTTGCGGCGCAAAATGCCATTGAACTATCGCAATCTTTTGGCCAAGCGTTGGCAGAAATCCTCAAAGTAAATACTACATTTACGGCTCCAGCCGTTGCCAGTAACAACTTCGATAGAACCCAAACACTCGATTCGGTTTACTATGCCATGTTTTTACCTGAAGAAGGTGCGCGTTGGTCGGGTAATTTGAAAAAGTTAAAAGTAGATGGCACCAAAATTATTGACAGTAAAGGCAACTTGGCTATCGATGGTGCCTCAGGGAGTGAAGGAAATATTAAAGACAGCGCCGTTACTTTTTGGACGAAAGATGGCAAAGCCGATGGCAACGAGGTTAAAAAAGGTGGCGTAAACGCGGTGCTTGCAGGTCTTAATAGTCGCACGATTTACACTGATATTGGTGCAGGGACAGGCGAAATGCCGAAATTCACCTTGGCGAATGCGTTATCCTATGCAGGCTCTCAAGCCGACCTTGGCACTTATCTAGGCACACCCGTTGAACGGTTAGACTCATTATTCGAATGGGCTAAAGGTAAAGACGTTGATGATGATGACTCCGATGGTAATACATCAGAGCTGCGTAGTGATATATTCGCCGACCCGCTGCATTCTAAACCACTTGCTATAGCCTACAGCGACGGCAGTATCCGCATTGCGGTAGGAACCAATGGCGGTTCATTGCATCTTTTCAAAGACAATGGCAATACCATTGAAGAGGAGTGGAGCTTCATTCCTTATGAACTTTATCCGAACCTCACGACTTTACGCCGTAACATAAAAGGCGAGAAAGTCTATGGTATGGATGGTTCGCCCTCTATGTACTTCGATGATAAAAATGAGAACGGTGTCGTCGACCCCTCTGACCGAGTATGGTTATTCACGGGTATGCGTCGTGGCGGTGATTCGTACTATGCTTTTGATATCAGCACCCCAAGCTCGCCAAAATTAATGTGGAAGGTAGACGCCAACACCACCGGGATGGAAGAACTTGGGCAAACATGGTCCCAACCTAGAGTTACGTTTATAGAGAAAAGCGGCACTAAACCAGTTGTGGTTGTGGGCGCAGGCTATGACATTAATAAAGATGCTGACAACATTAGCCCGGACAACTCTGGCCGGGGTGTTTATATTTTAGATGCACAAACCGGCGATTTAGTGTGGTCTTTTACTCCCGGAGCTAATGGTAATGGCAATACCACTTATGAAGGTGAGCACAGCATTCCCGGTGACATAGCGTTGCTTGACTCTGACTACGATGGTTTCACCGATCGTCTCTACGCAGCTGATACCGGTGGTGATGTGTGGCGATTCGATTTACCAACGGAGAACCCTGTGGGTAGTGAGCCGTGGACTGCCGTGCAGATTGCTGATTTGTCAATTACCGGCAACGAGCGTCGATTCTTCTATCAGCCCGAGGTGGCGAGAACCTACTTTAGTAAAGTATCCGAATACACCACTATCATTGATGAAGAGTCTTCTACACAAGTTGTGCGTGAGGAAACCCCTTACGAAGCGATTGTGCTTGGTAGTGGTAATCGGGCTCATCCACTTGATGAAAGTGAAAATAATCATCTAATTATGCTGCGTGATGAAAATACCATAACGCAGTCGTTGCGCGGTGAAGATATACCAGCCGTCATCACTATGGATGATTTGATGGATATTACTAATGATCCGTTCACTGCCAAATTAAATGACGACAGTGGTTTTGTAGAGCTAGAGAAAAATCTCGCTCAATTCTCCGGGTGGAAGTATAGCCTTGGTGCAAATGAGAAGTCGTTGTCGGCAGCTGCCGTGGTCGGTGGTGTCGCTTATTTCACTACTTTTGTTCCCTCGGAAGAGAATGATCTGCAGCAGTGCTCGCTCAAAGGCGGTGGGGGTAGTTTGTATGCATTCCATCTGCACTACGGTGCAAAAGTCTATGATCAACTAAAATTTGATGTAGGGAATAAAGTGCCTGATACGCCAACATTATTCTTTACCAAAGTAGATGATCCGGATACCGCAGAGGAAGAAAGTGAAAGTCAGTTCATTTTAATTGGTGCGGGTAAAGGTGATGGGGAAGGCACCTTGAAAGCGAAATCGATTGAGCCAAACGGACGTCCCGGCGACTGCGGTATGGCAAGTTGTGATGAAAACCCATTTGGATTCAAAACACATCGCACTTACATATATAAAGAGGAGACAATTGATTAATGAAGCATGTAAAAGGGTTTACCTTGATTGAGCTCATGGTGGTGGTTGCAATTATCGGCATACTGGCGGCTATTGCTTACCCTTCTTATCAGCAATTTGTCATCAGTAGCGCGCGCTCTGAGGCTATGACAGCCTTGCTAGATGCAGCAAGCAAGCAAGAGCAGTTTTTTGCTGATAACCGTCAATACACAGCCACTATGGCTGACCTCGGGCTTTCAAATTCAACGGAGTCAGATTTGTACTCATTATCGGCAACAGTGAATGCGCAGAGCTTTATTATTACTGCTACTCCAGCATCTGGAATAGCTTTAAAAGACGGTGAGTGCACGTCTTTCACAATTAATGAAGTGGGTGTGAAGGGGTCCACAGGAAGTGCTGACACCGACACTTGCTGGAAAAGGTGATATAAATGTTCAGATATATGTTTTTGGCCTTAGTTGTAATAGCTGCGACTCAAGCCAGTGCGAAAGTAGAGCTTAGGTTACTTAATGAATATAAGTGTTACGTGTCGCTGGAAACCGGTGTAAATCAGGTTATTGATGTGCAAGTGAAGCAAAAAAGCCGACACCAAGCGGAGCTTGCTGCGTATCAAAGGGGGTACGCAGCACCACAACAGCAGCAAGCGACGAGCGTTGAACAAGTCATTCAATGTGTTGAATTCAAACAGCAGTTTGGCTCAGCTGAGGCTCGCGCGCTAGATGCTAAAAAGCTGCGCTAGCTTTTAGCACTTATCACTGTCTTGCTTTATCCGCAATCGACCAGTCTGACTAACGGTAATACGATAGGCAGGCTGGTTCAACTTATCTTCCACTGAGCAGTACACAAAGCTACCAGATTGAAAGCCACCTAGAGCCCCTGTAGGCTTAAAAGTAACAGCCCGCCTTGGGTAGTCGATGGTATCGTTGCCAATCGGAACAGTGAGAATATTCAAAATCGGCTCATCGCCGCCACGCTGTTTATCGTTATTACTATCAACAAACACCATTATATTATTTTGCCAATTCGGCACGCAGCGCTCAGCAATCGCAGGGCATACGCTGACGTAATGGTTGTTGAATATAGCGTACGATCTTGCCGCAAACAGATGTGTGTAGAGTTGTTCAATATAATCTGAGCGGCGGTTTTGATACGCCCAATCTTGGGCATTAAATAAAGTGACCGCTGCAAACATCGCGGCGATACCGATAGTCACAAGCAGCTCAATCAAGGTCGTGCCTACATTTGTTACATGTGAGCACATGGGGGGAGTAAGCGCGTTCATCCTTGACGCCTCAATAATCCTTCTTTAGTCTTGTAAATAGTAGAACAGTTAGCCCGATGTGCAAGCTTGCTCAGTCTTACCTAAGTCTCGTACCGTTCCCGAGGCCATTACTGAAACTGCCACGTTATGTTCGTTGTCATCGGTGGGACAAAATATAAAGGAACCGTTTTGTCCTGCGGTCAGCTGGCCGCGTTGGTCAAACCGCAAGCTTGGTGCATTGCCACTGTGTACAAGCTGGCTGTTGGCGACCAAATTGTTGATAGAGCGGTGTAGGATGTCCGCGTTGGCCTCGAATGTGCCGTTGTTATTTATGTCTGAGAAAATGACGATAGTGCCATTTTGCCAGCTATTGAGGCAATTTCCTGAGCTACCAGGATTGGTCATCGCACACACAATCACAGGGTCGCCCGTGGTCATCGCTTTGGCTCTGGCGAACTTTACGTTACGTTTGAGCTCGGTACTAAAATTGCTCGCTTTTTCCTGTGCTGACATTTGTGTGCTATCAAATAATGCGATAGCCAGTAATATGCCTGAAATTGCAATGGTCACCATGAGTTCTATAAGAGTGAAGCCCTTAGATGTTGAGGTGTTACAGGTTTTCATAACTTCATCCTGATGTGGGTATTATATTAATTTTAACACTATTAACGCATTAGTCACCCCTTGGGCGTTTGCTTCAACACTCACAATTGACTAAAATCGGCGCATCTGTCATCGCGAATATAAAAAGTCATGAAAAAAATAGAAGCCATCATCAAGCCATTTAAGTTAGACGACGTCCGTGAAGCCCTTTCAGAAGTTGGTATCACCGGTATGACGGTCTGTGAGGTTAAGGGATTTGGTCGCCAAAAAGGCCATACTGAGCTTTATCGCGGTGCCGAGTACATGGTCGACTTTTTACCAAAAGTGAAGCTCGATATCGTGCTAGCCGATGAAGATGTCGAGCGTGCTATCGAAGTTATAGTGAAAACCGCACAAACCGGCAAAATAGGCGATGGTAAAATTTTCGTGACGGAAGTCGAGCGAGTGGTACGTATCCGTACGCAAGAGGAAGATGAAGAAGCGATTTAATAACTTATAAATTTAAAAAAACCGATGCCTATACAGCATCGGTTTTTTTATATGTGTGCGTTATTTAGCGTTCGCGTTTATTTGCCTCAAGGGTTTGTTGGGCATGCTCAGCCATATCTGGTAAGCCAAGTTTTTCGTAGCTTCTCACCATCATTTCTAACGCAGGCTCAAGGTAACTGCTTTGTGAGAAATGCTCAACAACGTACTTACCGCGATTTGCTGCGGCCAGGTAAGCTTCACGCTCGTAATAATACTGTGCCACTTTCAATTCGTTGCGAGCCATGCGGTTGAGTAGCCAAGCAAGACGACGCTTTGCCTCGGGTGCATACTTGCTGTCAGGGTAGTTGTTGACTAGAGTTGATAAGTCTTTATAGGCCACTCGAGTGCGTTTTGCGTCTCTATCGGCTCTATCTACGCCAAAGTATTCTTGGAAGGCATTTTTATCGGCCTTAATATTGACCAAGCCACGCATGTAGTACATGTAGTCTAAGTCTTTGTGGTTCGGGTTTAAGCGAATAAAGCGGTCAATAGTGGCCAAAGCTTGCTCTGTATTGCCAGTTTGGTAATGCGCATAGACTAAGTCCATTTGCGCTTGTTTAGAGAAAGGGCCAAACGGATAGCGAGAATCAATGGCGGTAAGTAGCTCGATTGCCCGGGCATATAAGCCTGAATCTAAGGTTTCGCGTGCATCTTCATACAAAGCTTGTGCGGATTTGTTGGGTACGCGCTCAATTTCTTGTTGTTCTGGCGCGGATGAACATGCGCTAAGTAAGGAGGCCGTAAATACGACTGCAAGTGCCCGTTTACTTATTTTATTTATCATTAATTAGGTACCTTCGTTGTCTTCGGCTAGGCCAAGTAGGTAAAACCGAGTAAACTATGCGAATTATGCGATTCTAACCCAGTCGAGCAGAGCTTGCACTGGTAAATTAGGTAAAACTTGCTTATGGCAGAACAAATTTCCCTCAGTGCAGAGGTCCCCGTGGAACTAGGCGGTAAACGTCTAGACCAAATTTTGGCGCAATTGTTCCCGGACTATTCGCGCTCACGAATAAAAACGTGGATTCTCGATGACATGGTGCAGGTTGATGGCCTCACCTTAAACACCCCCAAAGAAAAGCTGTTGGGCGGTGAACACGTAGAGATCAACGCGCAAATTGAAGCGCCGCGAGAATATGAAGCACAAGATATTGCTTTAGATATTGTCTACGAAGATGACGATATTTTGGTGATCAATAAACCTGCGGGCTTAGTGGTCCATCCTGGTGCCGGCAACCCCGATGGCACAGTGTTAAACGCGTTATTGCATCATTGTCCAGAGATTGAAAATATCCCTCGTGCGGGTATCGTCCATCGTCTTGATAAAGACACTACAGGGTTGATGGTGGTTGCGAAAACCTTGCCGGCACAAACGCATTTGGTTGCGGCATTGCAAAAACGTGAAAATTTCACCCGTGAGTATGAAGCTATCTGTTATGGCACCATGACCGCAGGCGGTATGGTCGATGCGCCTATTGGTCGTCACGCCACTAAGCGCACGCATATGGCTGTTAATGAATTTGGTAAACCTGCGGTGACGCACTACCGAGTCGCTGAAAAGTTCCGTGCTCATACACGCTTACGGCTGCGCCTAGAGTCGGGTCGTACCCACCAAATCCGTGTGCATATGGCGCATATCAGTCACCCACTTGTTGGTGACCCCTTTTACGGCGGACGCCCACGTCCTCCTAAGCATGCCAGTGAAGAGTTTATGGCGACCTTACGAGGCTTCAAACGCCAGGCTTTGCATGCCATTAAGTTGCAGTTAGCACACCCGATCACCGGTGAGCAAATGCGTTGGCAGGCCCCAGTCCCTGAGGACATGGTGGCACTGACCGAAGCGCTGCGCCAAGACACCGAAGCCAATGGCTACGATGACCTCTAAAACACCATTTTATACCCCAACCTGGGGTGCTGATGAGTCCCTGGTAGGGGTGCTGCAAAGCACCCGCCAAGGCGGGCATAGTCAGGGCGTGTATCGCAGCCTCAATGTGGGGCTGCATGTAGGCGACGAAGAATCGCTAGTGCTCGCCAATCGCGCTGTGCTCAATAACCAACTGCCGCGTCCTGCCTGTTATGTAAACCAAGTACATGGCACCCATATTCATGGTGTTACTCAGTACAGTGAACAGCTTAGAATCGAAGCGGATGGCCTGTTTACACGCTTGCCAAAGCAGCCTTTGGCTATTATGACTGCTGATTGCTTGGCGCTTTTATTAGCCAGCCAAGATGGCGCTGAAGTGGCTGCTTTGCATTGTGGTTGGCGCTCCCTTGTCGGAGGTATCATCGAGCGGGCGTTACCCTTATTTAACACCCCCGCGAAAGATATTCATGCTTGGCTTGGGCCTGCTATAGGGCCCTCAGCCTTCGAGGTCGGGAATGAGGTTAAAAGCCAATTTTGCGCTCACAGCGGCGACTATCAGCAGGGCTTTAAAGCACATGGCGACAAATTTCTCGCCAACTTGCCACTATTAGCCGAGCTTGCGCTTAATCGAGCCGGTGTGAGTAATGTCACTAAAGCTCAGGCCTGCACTTATACCCTTGCCGATACCTACTTTTCTTATCGACGCGATGGCCAAACCGGTCGTATGGCCAGTGTGATCTGGCGCAAATAATCACCAAAATTTTAACCGTATAACTTGATCAAACGCGCGCTAGCACCCATTAAATAGGTAATTAAAGTTTTAGTGGAAACAAACAGATGCGTTTAGATAGATTTACCAGTAAATTTCAGCAAGCGCTCTCCGATGCTCAATCATTAGCACTCGGTCGCGATCATCAATTTATTGAACCCGTACACCTAATGTACGCACTATTGCAGCAAACAGGCTCGAGTGTGCGTGCTCTTTTTGCGCAAGCAGGCGTCAGCGCTGATGAGCTCAACACCAAGCTTTCTCAAGAAATTGAGAAGTTGTTTAAAGTGGAGGGCGTCGGTGGCGACGTGCAGTTGTCCAATAACATGGTGTCATTGCTGAACTTATGCGACAAATATGCGCAAAAGCGTAAAGACAAATATATTTCCAGCGAGCTGTTCGTACTGGCTGCCTGTGAAGATAAGGGGCCTTTAGGAGAGATTTTTAAAGCTCTAAATATCACCACAGGTAAGGTAGAAAAAGCCATAGACGCACTGCGCGGCGGGCAAAAAGTGGATGACCCCAACGCTGAAGATACTCGTCAGGCACTTGAGAAATTCACCATCGATCTCACCGAGCGTGCCGAGCAAGGCAAGCTTGATCCCGTTATTGGTCGTGACGAGGAAATCCGTCGCACCGTGCAAGTGTTACAACGGCGCACTAAAAATAACCCGGTGTTAATTGGTGAACCGGGCGTTGGTAAAACGGCGATAGCTGAGGGCCTAGCGCAGCGTATCGTAAACGGTGAGGTTCCTGAGGGTCTTAAGAATAAGCGCGTGTTATCGCTGGATTTGGGCGCTTTAGTGGCCGGAGCTAAATACCGTGGCGAATTTGAGGAGCGTCTTAAGTCGGTCCTCAATGAGCTGGCTAAAGAAGAGGGGCAAGTGATCCTCTTTATCGATGAAATTCATACCATGGTCGGTGCCGGTAAAACCGACGGCGCCATGGATGCCGGGAACATGCTGAAGCCGGCGCTAGCACGAGGTGAATTGCACTGTGTCGGGGCGACAACCTTAGATGAGTATCGTCAATACATTGAAAAGGACGCGGCTTTAGAGCGTCGCTTCCAAAAGGTATTAGTAAATGAGCCGAGTGTTGAAGACACCATTGCTATTTTGCGTGGGTTAAAAGAGCGCTACGAGCTGCACCATTCTGTGGAAATCACCGATCCAGCGATCGTTGCAGCGGCGAATTTATCGCACCGTTATATTAGCGACCGGCAATTGCCCGATAAAGCCATCGACTTAATAGACGAGGCGGGCTCTTCCATTCGTTTACAAATTGACTCAAAGCCAGAGCAGTTGGACCGCCTTGAGCGGCGTATCATTCAGTTGAAACTTGAAGACAATGCCTTAGCTAAAGAAAAGGACGAGGCCAGCCAAAAGCGCCGTGAGGAAATGCAGGAGCTGATCCAAGAGCTGGAAAGTGAATATGCTGAGTTGGACGAAGTATGGAATGCGGAAAAGGCCTCGCTGCAAGGCACTCAAGTCATTAAAGCGGAGCTCGAGCAAGCGCGTTTGGACTTAGAGGTGGCACGTCGAGCCAGTGATCTACAGCGAATGTCGGAACTGCAGTACGGCCGAATTCCTGAGCTGGAGCGCAAATTAGACCTTGCCTCGCAAGTTGAAATGCAAGATATGAACTTGCTGCGTAATAAAGTTGGTGAAGACGAGATTGCCGAGATCCTCTCACGCTGGACCGGCATTCCAGTGGCGAAAATGCTTCAGGGCGAGCGTGAGAAGTTGCTGCAGATGGAAGACGAGCTGCACCAACGCGTTATCGGCCAAGACGAAGCGGTCACCGCTGTTGCCAATGCCATCCGTCGCTCTCGTGCAGGATTAGCTGATCCCAATCGACCCATAGGCTCATTCTTGTTCTTGGGCCCTACAGGGGTGGGTAAAACCGAGCTTACCAAAGCATTGGCGCAACTGATGTTTGACACCGAAGATGCCATGGTTCGTATCGATATGTCAGAGTTTATGGAGAAACATTCAGTGGCGCGTTTGGTCGGTGCGCCTCCGGGCTATGTTGGCTATGAAGAGGGCGGCTACCTCACCGAGGCTGTGCGCCGTCGTCCTTACTCGGTGGTACTGCTTGACGAAGTGGAGAAGGCGCACCCAGACGTATTCAATATCTTGCTACAGGTATTGGATGATGGTCGTCTCACTGACGGGCAAGGGCGCACCGTGGACTTTAAAAACACGGTGATCATTATGACTTCTAACTTGGGCTCGGATGTGATCCAAGAGCAAGCTGGGAATAATGATTACGCCACATTGAAAGACAAAGTGATGATGGTGCTGGCGCAGCAATTTAGGCCAGAGTTTATAAACCGTATTGATGAAACCGTGGTATTCCATCCACTAGCCGGAGAGCACATCAAGCAGATTGCTGATATTCAGTTGGCGAAGTTGCACGAACGGCTCACTGAAAAAGGCTACCTATTGGAAATCACCGATGCGGCATTAGCTAAGCTGGCCGAGGGCGGGTTCGATCCGGTCTATGGTGCTCGACCTTTAAAGCGGGCTATCCAGCAGGCCATTGAAAATCCACTGGCGCAGAAACTGTTGGCGGGTGAGTTGGCTGATGGCAACTTGATTTCCATCGATGCTGACGAGCAAGGCTTTTTATTTAGCTGTAAATAAAGGTCAGTTATAACTCATACGAAAGGCGGCAATAATTTGTCGCCTTTTTTATTGTGTCCATGCAGTGGTAATGTCAATATAGGTTTAGGAGCAATCATTCAACAATAGTGTTAGCTATGGAACACGGATACCAAGCCATGGTCATTCATGCTTTTGGTGAGCCAGGGGTGCTAAAACCAGTGACCCTATCGCGGCCAAAGCCCGGTGAGCATGAGTTACTTATCAAGGTGCTGAGCACCGCTATTAACCCCATTGATGTAAAAACCCGCGCTGGTATCGGCTTTGCGGCAGAGCAAAACAAACATCACCTGCCTATGAGCTTAGGCTATGATCTGTTTGGCGAGGTGGTCGCCTGTGGTGAGGCGGTAAAAACGCTTAAAAAGGGTGATAAGGTAATGGGTATGGTTGGCTTTGCCACCCAGCCAGGGACCTATGCACAGTATTGTTTGGCCCGTGAAAACGAACTCATTAAAGTCGATGCGGTGAATGAAGATGTGGTGCTATCCGGTCTGTGTTTGGCAGGGTTAACGGCCTTCCAAGCGCTCTCGGCGCTCGCCTGTCCAAAAAGTCAGCCCATTTACATTAATGGTGCTAATGGCACAGTCGGCTCGTTAGCTGCACAAATTGCCGCGCGAATGGGGTATCAGGTTATTGCCATTAGCCGCAGTGAGCTGCCAAAAAGTGTCGCTTCTTGCGCTCAGCAAATGAGTTATGACCAGTTTGTGGCTGAGCAACGTAAGGGTTATTTGCTCGATGTTGTGGGCCTGGAGGTCGGGAAGCGTTGTTTACAAGGATTAAGTGCACACAGTCGTGTAGTCACTATTCCGACATTGTCACAAAAAGAGATTATTGCTGCGGCCAATGAGCAAGGAGTGACTGCATGCGCCGTGCTGGTGGTTAAAAACAATGCCCAGCTTAAACGTATTTACCAGTGGTATCGCCAAGGTCACTTAGCGCTGGCTCACTGCACTATGCCGCTCTCGGCAGCGGGCATGGCGCATCAGCGTTTAGAGCAAAATAGCAGCAAAGAGAAAGTTATTTTACTGCCTTGGACTTGAGTATTTGGCAGCGCACCCCATAACAACAGAATTAAGCCGCTTGGCTAGAGGTAGTATTTTTTGACTTGTACACAATTAAATCAGCGTCTTAGCGAATTGTCGTCCGCTGAAAATCAAGCCGCAATTGTCGGCATTGTTCGGGGTATTGAGCGCGAGGCGCTGCGTACCAATCGCAGCGGCGGGTTATCGACAAAGCCCCACCCAGTGGCGATTGGTTGTGCCTTAACCAACTCGATGATCACCACCGATTTTTCTGAAGCTTTACTTGAATTCATTACCCCAGTAAGCACCGATCCTGAGGAAACATTGGCTCAGTTGCGTGACCTACAAAAGTTCACTCTTGCGCAACTCGAAGATGAATTATTGTGGCCAGTGAGTATGCCGTGTTATATCCAAAGCCAAGATGAAATCCCGTTGGCGCAATTCGGCTCATCCAATGTTGGTCGTATGAAAACGCTATACCGAGAGGGGTTAAAAAACCGCTACGGCAGTATGATGCAGGCCATAGCCGGGGTGCATTTCAATATCTCTTACCCGCAAACGTTTTGGCAAACCTTGCAGGGTTTAGCTGGGCAAAGTGATGACTTACAGTCTTTTATTTCCGACAATTATTTAGGGTTAATTCGCAACTTTAAACGCGAACTGTGGTTAATTAGCTATTTATTTGGTGCTTCACCGGCATTGTGCGGCTCCTTTTTAGAAGGGCAAGAAACCTCGCTACCGTTTAAAAAGCTTGGTAAAGGTAGCCTATACCTCGAGCATGGCACCGCCCTGCGGTTAGGTGATTTGGGTTACACTAATAGCGCCCAATCGAGCTTGCGGGTAATGTATAACTCATTGGAGGAATATGTTGCCGGCTTAAAAAGCGCGATCAACTCACCTTCTGAGTTGTACCAGCATCTTGATGATTACCATGCACCAAAACCGCAGCAATTAAATAAAAATATTCTGCAAATTGAAAACGAGTTTTACTCGCCTATCCGCCCTAAACGCAATGCTCGCTCTGGCGAGAAGCCAACGCAGGCGTTATTGCGCGGCGGCATTGAATACATCGAAATTCGCGCCTTGGATGTGAACCCCTTTGCGGATACCGGCATCGATTTAACGCAAATTCGTTTCTTGGATGTGTTTTTGACCTACTGCTTATTAAAGGCATCGCCGCACATGGATTGGCAGGAGCAAGGCCAGACACAAGAGAACCTCGATCGGGTGGTCAATCAAGGCCGCGATCCGCAATTGCAGTTGCTACGCGGTGACGAGTCTGTCTCTTTGCAGCAATGGGCTGAGGATATTTTTACCGACCTTGCGAAAGTTGCTGAGTATATGGACCAAGCGCATGGCAGCGATGATTATCAGCATACCATTGCTGAGCTACAGAGCTGGGTGAGCGATCCTAGTAAGACCATATCAGGGCGCTACCTACAACAACTGCTCAGTGATGATGTTGACAATGGTCAGTTTGCCTTGCAATTAGCACAACGTTATAGCGACGCTCATCGTCAGTGGCAGTACCAATGCTTTGACGACGCACATTTAGCTGAGCAAGCTGAGCTGTCAGTTAAGGCACAACAGCAGGTGGAGCAGGAAGACACTGTGAGCTTTGAAGCCTTTTTAGATGAATACTTTGCGGTGGAAAAGGTAGACGCATAAAAAAAGCGCGGCTAAGGTAGCCGCGCAAATTATTCTACAGGGATGAAACAATGCTAAACTGCTGCATTCATAAGTTCAGACTCAGGCTTGCGGATTAAGTTCAAAATAAATGAAAAAAAATTTATCGCTTATTTTTACCCTGTTTATACTTGCTGGATGTGCGACCGCGCCACCTAAGCAACCCGATGATATCTGCAAGATTTTTGAAGAGAAAGAAGATTGGTATTTTGATGCCAAGGACGCACAAGAGCGCTGGGGCTCACCTAAACATGTGTTAATGGCGATGATGTATCAAGAAAGCTCCTTTCGTCATGATGCTGCCCCGCCCATGGAATATTTCTTATGGATCATCCCCACAGGTCGTGCCAGTGACGCCTATGGTTACTCACAGGCAAAGACCATGACCTGGGAAGATTACACACGTGAAACCGATAACGGCGGCGCTGATCGTGACGATTTTGACGATGCAATCGATTTTATGGCGTGGTTTGTGTGGAAAACACATCAGATTAACGGCATTTCGAAGTGGGATGCGTATGCTCAATACCTTAACTATCACGAAGGGTGGGGCGGTTATAAACGCGGCACCTATCGCAGTAAGGCTTGGTTAATGCGCGCCGCGAATAAAGTGAAACGTCGTGCCAGTCGTTATGCGGTTCAGCTTAATCGCTGCGAAGAGGAATTAGATAAGAACTGGTTTGAGCGCTTATTCTTCTGATTGCTGCAACTTAGGTGCACCACTGAAGCGCTGGCTATCTTCAAAGCCCTGCTCCCAGCGCGCTTTATCGGCGTAAAAAATATGTGCTGTGACATTGATATTAGGGTCATCGTCGAGCGAGCCTGCAGGAACAACCAGTATGTCTCCTTGTTGTTGATACATGGGTAATGCCGAGCCGCACCGACTACAAAAGCTTTTGCAGTGAGCGCTGTGTGGGAGTTGGTAATGTCTTACCAACGGCTCACCTGATAACCAAGTGAGCGTGGCCGAGTTTGAGAACAAGTTTGCTCCGTGCGCCGAGCCACTGTCTTTGCGGCAGTGACTGCAGTGACATAAATAGAAATGACTGAACTCACCTTTTATTTCGAAGCGTACCTGTGCGCATAAGCAGCTGCCTTGCATAAGTTTTCTCCTTTGTTTTCATTACTACAAGTTTAGCCAGTGCCACTGTAGTTGCTCATTTATTGCTGCGTATAAATCCAGTCCAATCCTTGGATCAAGGTGCTCGGAAACGCTGTCGCGTGTTTAGCCCCTTCAATAATGCGAAACTTAATCGTCGTGTTTTTTCCGCATTCAGCGGTCATTTTCTCTATTAGTTTTTGCGCCCCAGCCACCATATGCTGCTTTTCTCCATACTTTGGCTGTTCCAAGCTGCCCACTGATACATAGACCTTGGTTGGTAAACGAGGTTTCATCACAGATGAGTGTAAAATAACGTTATTGGCAAACCATACCGATGGGCTACCGATTATATAACTGCTGAACATATCAGGGTAATTGAACAGGATATAGGCGCCAAACAACCCCCCTAATGAGTGTCCCAAAAAGGTGCGTTGTGAGGGGAGGGTTCGGTAGTTCTGCTCAATATAGGTGAAGACGGTCTCGCGGATAAACTTAGCATGACCATCAGCATGGCCAGTTTGAAACTTCCAGTTTGTGGCTTGCACCGGAGTGTAGTCTCTTATTCGACTAGATGGGCCTTTTGAGCCTCGTGAATAGGATATCCCCACAATGATAGCCTCTTTCATTGTGCCGCTGTTCATCGGAAAGCGTGTAGCACCTGAGGCAATCTGAAAGCTATACCAGGCATCCATCAGGTAAATGACGGGATACTTTTTATCTTTATTTATTGCATAGGAGCGAGGCAGCTTTATAAATACAGGGTATATCCGTTTGCTTGTAGGCTCTGTTAATTCGATAACAGCACTTCTTGGTATTTCAAAGGGCTCGTTTGCGAGCCCTGTAGCGCATGTAACGATAAGAATAAAATACAGTAAATAACTCAAGGTCGTCTCCATAATAGACAATAGTTTAACTGGCGCGCATAGGCGCATCCTGTGCTTTGGACGCTGTGAGGTGACGAATACGCTTGGCGATAGGTTGCTCGAAGTATCGGTATGACAAGTAGGCCACCATTATGCTTAGTGCTAAGGCGACAATGAGTTTGAGCTCAACAGTCAACGCTAACTTATTTACCTGCATAATAATGGGCATATGCAGCAGGTATAGCGAATAGGAGATTTTGCCGATGAAATCGCCAAGGCGATTGGCGAGTACAATATTGTTATCAGGGACGAGAAATACGACGCAAAAGAATACCGTGCTCATAACTAGTAACACTTCGTAGCTTAGCCACATTCGTCTTTCATCGCCGCTGGTTAGCGGAGTGAATTGTGGATACATAAGTGGTATTAACAGAAGAACCGCTACAAAGCGGTGCTTTCGCATGTAGTTAGGCACTTTTAGGGTGGGGTACAGTAAGCCCAAAATCACACCCACAAAAAAGAAAGGTAAGGTGCGCAATATGCTAAAGAGGTTATAGGGTATTCCATAAATATCGCCATAAATCCTCGGAAAGTTGGTAAAAAACAGCACAATCATTACCGCCACAATAGCGAGATAAATATAGCCTGTTCTGTTTTTAGCCAGCATCCAAAAAGCAATAAAAACCACATAAAAGTGTATTTCAGGTGGAATAGTCCAAAGTACGCTCTCGCCGTGAACAAATAGCAAGTGGCCGAGTAAGGCGTTGACATCAGGTATGTTATATAGGCTGTCATTCCCGTTCTTAGCGAGTATGAACGAGGCGAACACCACAGCTAGGTACAAGGGCAGCACTCTTGCTGCTCGGGCCAATAAATAGCGCGTGAGGTTAGTGCGATTGAACTCTTTACCTAAATAAAGGTATGCCATCAAAAAACCGCTTAGTAAAAAGAATAACATCACCCCATAGGCACCGGAGCCGCCTCCTAGTGCACCGTCAAACCAGAGGGTTATATCACTGAAATGTGTAAAGAAAACAATAAGTGCAGCGAGCCCTCGCAAGGCATTCAGCTTTCTAATTTCCAACCTAGACTCCTAATCTGAACATTATTTTTATTATAATTCGCCGTAGGGCGTGAAAAATTAGCGCTGCAGTTGAAATTATTGACTAACATTATTGCAGCGAGTTATTACTCATCCTTTGTAAATTTCTGAATGACATCCGTAGCGGGATTCGGTCTTGATACTCATTCCCTGTTTTCTCTTACCCGGAGAGTTTCTTTGAAACGTTCCTGAAGTAGGCAGTAGTGACTGGCCTCCGTGTAAAAGCCTCTACCAACTGTGGTTCGCGATTACAGATAGGAGGAAGCTTCCCCAGTGGTAAAGCCAAGATAGTTAGAATAAAAGCCCGCTATAAAAACAACAACAGTAAATAAACCACCACACGTGCTAATCAATACCTAGGAACTTATAATACTTCTTTATTCTGTGCAGCTTGTTGAAAACAGGTCTTATTTGGTCCGGTAATTAAAGATCCCACACTTCCAGGGTCATTCCATTTTGGTTCTGTAGCCATTCGAACATTGCTTTGCGACCCGGCTGATTGCATTTTTTATAGCCACCGGGTTTACAAATAAAGACAAGGTTTCTAATTTTATTACCTAAGCTTCTGGCCATAAGAGCCTTAAGAATATCTTTTTCAAATTCAGTGTTTGGGTTTTTTATCCCTAATGCAATTTCCACAACCGTCTGTTCTTCGGGAAAATAAAAGTCCACCGCCATTGAGTTGTCGCCACAAATTTTTTGTTCGCTATAATCCTCGCCAAAGGCTTGTTCCGCGCGGCTGCGAACTAAATCGATGAATTGATTTGTTGAAAGGTTCCCGGCTCCAGGTCCTTTTGTATCAAAAAAACCATCCGTTTCATGCGCAATGCTTGAGGCAATTGCATAAAGCTCTTTACTGAGTTTCAAACCGTATCCTTAAGGTATGGGTAATATCGAGGTGCAACTAACAAACGCATTTGTCGCTCCTAGCTAAAGACACCTCAAAGCTTGAACAGTGCATATTATTTATCTATAAAGTCATGAAGTTAGCAAAGGAAAAGGATAATGTCTAAGTATATGTTGGGCGCTGAAAGCGAGCATGACTCCTTAAGGGGCGTTTCTCGGACTTATTTTTTAGCGACCACAAATGAAGTCAGGTTATAAACCGATTTGGTTTGTGGGTCTTTTTATCGCTTTGCGGACTATTGGGCTGTTTACACATGGACAGAGGCTGCTACCTGGAAAAAGGTAGCAGCCTTAAAAGGGTGGCTAGTCTTTATACTTCTTGCGACGCTGCTGTGGGAGCACACGTACCAGCTTAATCATGTTTTCTTTTACTTCCATGACCTCAATCGGGTAGCCCTCAATTTTAAGCCCTAAATTGGCGTCGGGAATATCTTCTAAATATTCGACAATCAGGCCGCTAAGAGTTTTTGGCCCATCTTGGGGAAGATGCCAACCCATTTCTTTATTGAGGTCACGAATATTGGCACCGCCATCAACTAGCACTGAGCCATCGTCCTGCTCACTGACTTCCTCGCTTGGTGGTCGGGTTTGTGTGGTGGTGAAGTCGCCAACCACTTCTTCGAGAATATCCTCAAGTGTGACTAGACCTTGAATATCACCATATTCGTCAACAACTAAGCCAATACGCTCTTTGACCTGCTGAAACTTGTGTAACTGGGTATTCAAAGAGGTGCCTTCGGGAATAAAGTAAATCTCCCTTACTGCGCGAAGCAGCGACGACTTATTAAACTGCTCTTTGGTGAGTAGACGAAGTGCGTCTCGAGCATGAATAAAGCCCACAGCATCATCGATTTGGTCACGGTATAAAAGCACCCGGGTGTGCTGCAAGTTGGTGAGCTGCTTACTGATCACCTTCCAGTCATCATTAACATCAATGGCGTTAATTTCATTACGCGGGATCATAATGTCCTCCACGGTGACCTGCTCAAGGTCTAAAATCGACGTCAGCATGCTTTTGTGCTTGGCCGGCAACATGGCTCCGGCTTCACTTACCACGGTTTTCAGCTCTTCTTTAGAAAGGCTGTGCTCTTCCATTTGCTCTGGGCTAAAGCCAAGCAGACGCAACAAACCGTTAGTGATCCAGTTTAGGGCAATCACAAAAGGCAAAGTTAAGCGCAGCAAATTTTTAAGAATCAGCGAGCTTGGAAAGGCGATTTTCTCTGGGTACAAGGCGGCAATGGTTTTCGGAGTAACCTCTGCAAAAACCAATAAAATAAAGGTCAACCCAAAAGTGGCCACCGCTAAGCCGACGACATCGCCAAACAGGCGAATACCAATAATCGTGGCCACTGAAGAGGCCGCAATATTAACAAGGTTATTGCCAATAAGGATCAAGCCAATAAGGCGATCCGGGCGCTTGAGTAGGCTGCTGACTCGCGTGGCTCCGGCGTGTTTTTGTTTTTCTAGGTGGCGTAGTCGAAATTTATTAATCGACAACATCCCAGTTTCGGAGCTAGAGAAGTATGCGGAGAGTACGATCAGTATTGCTAAAATGATAAACAACGTACTCGTCGATATGTCGTCCAAAGAAGGATCCTTCTATTAAAAATCAAGGTATATTAAGCGGCACTCGCCGCGCGTAGTCAAGTGAACTTGCCCTGAAGATAAAGTAATTGCTTAAAAACGCTGCAATATTACTTCTTGGACAAAGCGACTGCCAAAATAGGCAAGAGTGAGTAGGCCGGCACCGACCATAATAGTGATCACCGAGGATTTGCCGCGCCAACCTCGCAGCTTGCGGCCAATAACAACGGCTAAAAACACCCCCCAGGCGATAATGGAAAGCACCGTTTTATGCGCGTTTTCAATAGCCAGCATGGAATCTAGGAATACAAACCCAGAGAGCAGGGCAAGGCTCAACAAAGCTGTGCCAACAAACACTAATTGGTAAAGTTGCCGTTCGACCACCATCAGCGGTGGCAAGTGGCTGTATACAATGGCTAAGTCTTTGCGTTTAAGGCGTTTGTCGATGAAATAAAACTGCACCGCATACAAGGTAGCAATCACCAGCACGCAATAAGCCAGCAGTGAAATAGAGATATGTGTCACTAACCCTATTTCTAAGCGAATACTTTGCACGATGATATCGTGCGGCATAAATAGGCTAGCGAATAATAAAATAGTGGCAAACCCATACACGACAGGTAGCAATAAGGTGGCTGGAAAGCGCAGTGACACGGCGGTCACTGATAATACGATAACCCAGCAGGTCAGTAGCGATACATTAATAAAAGATAGGTCTTGGCCTTGGGTGGTGAATACCGCATTTACGAGCAACACCATGTGCGTCAAAATCGCAAGCGTACTGAGGATCACCGTGGTTTTTTGCGATGGGCCTTTGGCATCAAACAAGCGAGACAATACGTGCGCGGTAGCGGCACCGTAAAAAGCACAACTCAACAGTGTCAAAATTGTAATCAGCATGATGACCTTTTTTGCTCGTAGTTATTATTCCATCAAGAAGCCATTGTATTTAAAGCGAACACGCTTGCCTAGATCTAATTGCCTTTGCTTTGCACTTGGTGCTGGGATTTGCCCCCCGCTTTCAGTTATAATCGGCGAAAATGTAAGTAGCAACGGAATCGTTAGCGATGTTTGAAAATCTGCAGGAACGATTAGGGAAGACCCTAAAAACCATCAGTGGCCGTGGCCGCCTCACTGAAGACAATATTAAAGAGACGCTGCGTGAAGTGCGTATGGCTTTGCTTGAAGCTGACGTCGCTTTGCCCGTTGTTCGTGATTTCGTCAAGCAAGTCAAAGAGCGTGCCGTCGGCACAGAGGTAACTAAAAGCCTGACTCCTGGCCAAGTGTTTGTCAAAATAGTCCGTGAAGAGCTTGAAAAAGCCATGGGCGAGGCTAACGAAGAGCTTAACCTCAATGCCCAGCCGCCGGCAGTCATTATGATGGCTGGCTTACAAGGGGCGGGTAAAACCACCAGTGTTGGCAAGTTGGCGAAGTTTCTAAAAGAGCGCAAGAAAAAGTCGGTATTGGTGGTGAGTGCCGATATTTATCGACCAGCGGCAATTAAACAGCTTGAAACTCTAGCATCTGAAGTAGATGTCGAGTTTTTCCCCAGCGATACCTCGCAAGACCCAGTTGATATCGCCAATGGCGCCATTGCTCACGCCAAGAAAAAGTTTATTGATGTGGTGTTAGTGGATACCGCCGGTCGTCTTCACGTTGATGAAGACATGATGAGCGAGATTAAAGCACTGCACAGCGCTATTAACCCAATTGAAACGCTGTTCGTGGTTGATTCCATGACCGGTCAGGATGCGGCGAATACCGCGAAAGCTTTTGATGAAGCACTGCCACTTAGTGGCGTGATCTTAACAAAAACCGATGGTGATGCCCGTGGTGGTGCCGCGCTATCGATTCGCCATATTACCGGTAAACCCATTAAGTTTATCGGTGTTGGTGAGCGTAGCGATGCTCTAGAGCCGTTCCACCCCGATCGTGTCGCGTCGCGTATTCTCGGTATGGGCGACGTTTTGTCTCTTATCGAAGAAGTGGAAATGAAGGTCGATAAAGACAAAGCTGCAAAAGTAGCGGATAAGGTCTTTAAAGGCAGCGGCTTTACATTAGAGGACTTTGCTGACCAACTGCGACAAATGAAAAACATGGGTGGCATGATGTCCATGCTTGATAAACTGCCTGGCATGAGTAACTTACCTGAAGGAGTAAAAGGGCAAGTTAACGACAAAACATTTGTGCAAATGGAAGCCATTATCAACTCCATGACACCGAAAGAGCGCGCGCGTCCGGAAATTATTAAAGGCTCACGCAAAAAGCGTATTGCTGCGGGCTCTGGCACACAAGTGCAAGACATCAACAAGCTGCTGAAGCAATTTACACAGATGCAGAAAATGATGAAAAAGATGAAAGGCAAAGGCGGTATGATGAAAATGATGCGCGGCATGAAAGGGATGATGCCACCAGGAATGATGGGTGGCCCCGGCGGCCCTAAATTCTGAGCCAATGCGTTATATAAAAAAGCGTGACAACCGTCGCGCTTTTTTTTGCGTTGCAAAGCGCGTTGAGCGGTGAAATAGTAGGTTCTATATCAATGTAACAAGCGAGGTTGATATGAGAGCGCTCATTATTACCATGCTCTTTTGGGTATTGGTTGGCTGTACAAGCACGGATTGGCGTACTGCCAGTCGTGAAAGTGCGGGTATTGCGCAGCCGGTGAGTGAGCCGGGGGCGGTGATTGAGTTTTATGCTGCTGATGCATTCAGCTGGCGTGGTTGGTTTGCCGTGCATACTTGGCTTGCAATAAAAGAGCAGGGGGCACAGCAGTATACAGTGTATGAAGTGGTTGGCTGGGGCGTGGACCAAGGTCGACCGGCTTTGCGCAGCTATAAAACATCCACACCTGATCGTTACTGGTACGGTGCTAAGCCTGATAAATTTCATGTGGTCAGCGGCGCCAAAGCAGCGGAGCTTATTCCTAAAATCCAAGCTGCTGCGAAGCAGTATCCATGGGAAAACGAATACACGCTCTTTCCAGGGCCGAACAGCAATACCTTTCCCGCATGGATAGGCAGGCAAGTTCCCGAACTTGAACTGGCGATGCCTTTTAGTGCTATTGGCAGTGGTTATGGCGATTAGCTTACGTCGTTTTGCCCAAGGCGATGAGCACGCGTTAGTATCTTTGCTCAATAATGCCCAGGTACAACGTTTCTTATCGCCCAAAATCCCTTATCCTTACACTGAGGCGGATGCCACTTGGTGGGTTCGAGAGGGCGCTCAAAGCGAGCACATCTACGCCATTGAGCACGATAATGAGTTGATTGGCTGTATCAGCGCCACAGTGGGGCAGTTCGAGTACGCTAAATCAGCTGAGGTAGGTTATTGGCTGGGTCAGCCTTATTGGCACCAAGGCTTTGCGAGTGAAGCGCTGCAACAGCTATTAAACAAGCTCGCTCATGGAACTGATTTACTGCGCCTGCATGCAGTCGTATTTGCGGAGAATAAAGCTTCTCAGGCGCTGTTAGCGCGCTGTGGCTTTGTCCTCGAAGGACAGCTAAGGCAAGCAATAGTGAAGCAGGGCCAGCGTTTTGATGGCCTTATTTATGGGTTATTACTTGACGACATACGCTGAACAAACCGGCCGTTAGCGGCAGCTCAAAAGCTAAGATCATCATTTAACCCACACAAACCACGTATTTAATGCAGTTCTTACTTGCATTGTGGCAAAAAATTCGTACAATTCCCGAGCTTCCCTGTATGGGGAAGTTTCACTTATTAATGAAAACAGTCAATCTATTTAGAGGACGGTATGGTAACTATTCGTTTGCAACGTGGTGGCGCTAAGAAGCGTCCTTTCTATCAAATTGTGGTTGCGGATAGCCGTTTCTCGCGTGACGGTCGTTTCATCGAGAAAGTAGGTTTCTTTAACCCTATTGCTGCTGGTCAGGAAGAAAAACTTCGTCTAGACCTTGCCCGTGTTGATCACTGGGTAGGCCAAGGCGCGGCTCTTTCAGATCGCGTAGCAAAGCTAGTTAAAGACGCTCGTAAAGCGGCTTAATAGGCGTAAGTGTAACCATGAGTCAACAAGAGCAAGCCTCAACAATCGTCGTTGGCAAACTCGGAGCCCCGTATGGGATCAAGGGTTGGCTTAAGGTGCATTCATTTACTGATGATCCCCAAGGGATCTTCGATTTCAGCCCATGGTTGATAGGGCAACAAGGTAAATGGCAAACCTTTGAAGTGAGTGACTGGCGTCGCCACAACAAAGGCTTTATCGCCAAGTTTGCGCAAATTAATGACCGTGACCAAGCAATGGCAATGACCAATGCGGAAATCTCGGTTGAAGTGGCGCAATTACCAGAGCTTCCCGAAGGGGAGTTTTATTGGCGAGATCTCATCGGCATGGCCGTGGTAACCACAAAAGGTTATGACTTAGGTCAAGTTGATGACTTGATGGAGACAGGCTCGAATGATGTGCTGGTTGTGAAAGCAAACAGTAAAGATGCATTCGGCAAAGGCGAGCGTTTAATCCCATTTTTGACCGATTCGGTCATTATCAATGTGGACCATGACGAGCGTCAGATTACTGTGGACTGGGACCCAGGCTTTTAATGGCACAAACACCGTTTTGGATGGGGGTAATAAGCCTCTTTCCAGAGATGTTTTCGGCAATTACTGAGCAGGGCGTAACAGGCCGCGCAGTGAAACGTGGTTTAATCGACTTTCACTGCTGGAACCCGCGCGATTATGCAACGGATAAGCATCGTACCGTGGACGACCGCCCTTATGGTGGAGGTCCAGGCATGTTGATGATGGTTGAACCATTGAAGCAGGCCATACTCGATGCGAAAGCTGCGGCAGGCGAGGGCGCTAAGGTAATTTACATGTCCCCACAAGGGCGAAAACTAGATCAGCAAGGCGCACAAGAGCTCGCTCAGTGCGATAAACTGATTTTAGTAGCTGGTCGTTATGAAGGTATAGATGAACGGCTCATCGAATCCTATATCGATGAAGAATGGTCGATTGGGGATTTTATCCTCAGCGGCGGTGAACTGCCGGCCATGACATTAATTGACGCTGTTGCGCGATTAGTGCCAGGGGTGTTAGGTCATAACCAATCGGCTGAGCAAGATTCATTTTCGGATGGCTTGCTCGATTGTCCGCACTATACCCGGCCAGAGATATTGGATGGCAAAGCGGTTCCACCGATTCTACTCAGTGGTAACCACCAAGCAATCGCAAAATGGCGGCAAAAGCAGTCATTAGGGAGAACTTGGCAAAGACGTCCAGACTTGTTGCAAAACCTAGCTCTGACTGAGGAGCAAGCGCAGTTACTCGCTGAATATCAGCAAGAAAACTCATAGCTTGTGGCTAGAAGACAGTTACACCTAGGAAAGTGAGAAATAAAATGGCAAAAGTAAACCAAAATATTATTAAAGAGCTTGAAGCTGAACAGCTTAAGCAAGACGTACCAAGCTTCGGCGCTGGTGACACAGTTGTTGTACAGGTACGTGTAAAAGAGGGTAACAAAGAGCGTCTACAGGCCTTTGAAGGTGTTGTAATCGCTAAGCGTAACCGTGGCCTACACTCTGCATTCACCGTGCGTAAAATTTCAAGCGGTGAAGGCGTTGAGCGTGTATTCCAAACGCACAGCCCACTTGTAGATAGCATCACAGTTAAGCGTCGCGGTGCAGTACGTCGCGCGAAACTTTACTACTTGCGTGAGCGTTCTGGTAAGTCTGCACGTATTAAAGAAAAACTTAATTAATACGCGCGTTTTACTAAGACGTGATAAAGCGGGCCAGCTAGTAATAGCTGGCCCGCTTTGGTTTTTACAGGCAGCGCCTTATGCTCCCTCTCGCTGCAGGTGACTCCTCGCATATTATTCAACACCTTGTTACCTCTTGCCCCTTTTCCAGACTTACTAATATTGCTACTATCGATGTATTAATTAGTTTACCACGTGTAATTTTAAGTTTACATTATGACCCCAAAGCAGCAGCTAGCCCAACTTCGCAATCAAATCGATGCCTGTGATACCGAACTCGTTCGCCTCCTTGCCAAGCGTAACCAAATCACCGAGCAGGTAGGCAAAATAAAGCAACAAAGCGGCGCTCCTTTGCATGCCCCCGAACGCGAGGCGGCGTTGATCGCGGCGCGGCGTAAAGAGGCTGAAGAAGCGGCGGTTAACCCTGACTTGGTCGAAGATATTTTGCGGCGCATGATGCGAGAGGCCTATCAAAACCAACAAAGTGAGTTGGCTTGTGTTTGTAAGTCGCTCAATCCGGTGGCGATTGTCGGTGGCCGTGGAGCGATGGGGCAACTATTTGCTAAGCAGCTTACCCGTAGTGGTGTTGAGGTGCGTATTATTGACCGCCAAGAACAGCAAAGTGGCGAAGCTGCAAAGTTACTCAAAGGCGCTAAATGTGTGCTTATTAGTGTACCTATTAACGCCGTAGAGGAGGTTGTCGCCAACCTTCCTGCTTTGGACGACGATGCCTTGCTAGTTGATATCACGTCTGTGAAAGAAAAGCCCTTAGCGGCGCTAACCAACAAACACAGCGGTCCAGTATTGGGCTTGCACCCGATGTTTGGACCAGATATTAGCCATTGGGTTAAACAAACGGTGGTGGTGTGCAAAGACGTAGAGAGTGAAGCGGGTGAGGCGTTGTTGGCTCAGCTTAAAGTGTGGGGGTGTCAACTTGTCACTATGAGCGCACGCAAACACGACGAAGCCATGCAAATAATCCAGGTTATGCGTCACTTAACCACCTTCGTATATGGCCAGTTTCTAGCTAAACAAGAACATAGCTTAGCAGAAATTCGCGATTGCTCGTCCCCTATCTATCAGCTGGAATTAATGATGGTGGGCCGTTTGTTTGCACAAAGCCCGGAGCTGTATAGCGACATCATGCTTGCGCAGTTTGAGCGCGTTGAGCCGCTCTTGGAAGCGTATAAAAATACCTATGAACATACTTTAAGTATGCTACGTGATAAAGACAAAGAGGCGTTAATGAGCGCATTCTCTGATGCAAAAGTGTTCTTTAGTGATGCCAGCGATCAGTTCTTAAGCCAAAGCCGAGCTTTGTTAAATAAAGCCAATGATGCCAAGGTGTTAGGTTAGTCTTTACTTTATCAAAGGTGTGTTCCGTGTGTAGAAAGGCATTGATGGCGCCTTTCTACACAGACAGGATTACATTTTTGGCGTAACCGCTTTAAGCGATTCACTTTGGTAGCAGCCTAAAACGCGGATAAACTCAGTGAAGGGTTTAAGCTCTTCTAAGGCTTGATTAACATTAGGGTCGTCGATGTTCGCTTCTAAGTCGACATAAAACACTTCTTCCCAAGGGTTGCCTGGCACCGGGCGAGACTCTAGTTTCACTAAGTTAATTTCACGCTGTTTGAAAATCATCAGAGCATCAGCTAAGGCGCCCACCTGTTGCGAGGTTGACATAATTAGCGATGTTTTTGTGGGGATTTGCATTGATACCTGAAGCGGTTTGCGGGCAACCACAATGAAGCGGCTGTGGTTTTCACTTTGATTAGCAATCGCCGTTTGCAGCACCTCTAACCCTAAATGCTTGCCGGCCTGCGCCGAGCCAATTGCCGCGCTGTGCTCGCACTCAAGCGCTGCCTTCATTGCACTGGTGGTGGAGTCGCAATGCTCGAGCTGCACCTGATCCAACCCTTGGATAAACCGGCTGCACTGAGCGAATGGCTGAGGGTGGCCAAAGAGCTTATTGATATCGCCCAGCTCGGTCCCTGGTTTGGCTAATACACAGTGCTCAACGCTGTGGGTTACTTCACCGACAATCGACACTTGGGCATGTTGCAAGAGATCAAACACCTCATTAATACTGCCAGAGCTGGTATTTTCAATGGGCAGTACGCCAAAGTCTGCTTGGCCTTTTTCCACTGCGCCGGTGATTTCATCAAATTGTGAACAACCAAGTTCCACGAGCTTGCCTGGGCGGCGGCTGAAATACTTATGTACGGCCAGTTGCGAGTACGAGCCTTGCCCTCCTAAGTATGTGACTCGGTTGGTCGTCCCTAAGGCTTCGGGGTTGAGGTTTTGTTGCAACATGGCCTGTTGGTGCAACACCGAGTCCTCTAAAATACGTTGGAACACATTGTTGATATAATAAGCGTCTAACCCTAAGGATTTGCCATAGCTTATCAAGTTCTCCAGCAGTGCCTGTTCCCGGGCTTCATCACGTATGGGTTTATTGTTGTTAATTTTATACTCCACAACGGAGTGTGCGATACGGCGGCGTTTAGCCAGCAAAATCAAAAGCTCGGAGTCTATTTCGTTAATATCCCGGCGCAATGCATGCAGCGTTTCGTTAGTCATTATTAGGTTTCCTCATTCCCAAAACGAAAAAAGCCTCCCGGTGGGGAGGCTTTAGCATAAGGTGAATCTCACGTACTCGCTATCGGCCTCCCTAACAAGGGCGGAAGATAAAAAAGCGAAAAAATACGAAAGAGATACTGTTCATACTTTCAATCTACTGGTTCCACTCTATGCAAGTCAACAGCTAAATCGGGCTAATTTGATATTTCTCAATTTAATGTCTTAGCGCCGGTAAACTAGGTGAGTAGAAAACGTTATTGTGTTACAAATACCATGCGAACTAGCAACGCGGTGTTATTGCTCATACCTTTGTATGGGCTGCAATACCGTGCAATCAATTATTCCACGAAAAAGGTTTATATAAGTGCCTGAGGCCTGTTATATTTGCTAGCTGGCTAAAAGTACATTAATCCAGAGACTTAAAAAGGATAGGCAGTGGTCTACAGGCGTCCGCCATCTCGGTTTGGCATTCATTCCCTCAGCATCAAGCTCTCGGCATTGATCTCTGCTATTTGTTTGATTGCCGGTATTTTTGCGGCGGTGCTGATGCTCAAGTCAGAGCAAAAGCAGTTGATGTTTGAAGAGCATGAACAGTTAAACCAATATAGTGCACGTTTTATCGGTCAGTTTGGCCGTTTTATAGATACCAAAACCAACATTGCTGAGCAGGCCAACGAGGTCGTTAAACGCGCTTTATTCACTCATACCAACACCAACGCTTCCTTTAAGTCACCTCAATTTATAATTACCGATGAACTAACACTGCGCAGCATGTCTGATGATGGCCTTTCTGCTGCCATCATCCCGAAAAAAAATTATTCACCATCCTACGAGCAACTGTTTGCAAAATCAGAGCAGCTTTGGCAGGTCATTTCACCCACGTTGATTCAAGACTATTTTAATTTCTATTTGCTGACCGAGGATGACTTTGTCCGAGTGGCGCCGCCGAACTGGGCATTGGATGTGCCAGCGGATTATCGCGCCGTGAACTCATTGAATTTCGATCGCGTTAATGAGCAAAATAACCCCACCCGTCAGGCAGTGTGGACGCCGGTTTACTACGACCCTATCTGGGGCAAATGGATTGTCAGTATTGTCACGCCCATTTATAAGCAGGATCAGCACGTCGCGCTAACAGGTGCGGATTTAGAACTGGATAAATTACTCGAATACTTACCAATAGATGACCCACATCAGCAGATGTTTGTTGTTGATGCACAGGGACAGTTATTGGCTCACCCGCGCTTAGACAATGCAACCTACCAACGCTATGGCCGCCAAGGTAAACCGCTACGCATGTCTGACTTTATTAACCCTAAACTGGTTGAATTAGTCAGTGGGGCGCTGCGCTTAAAACTGCCAACGGTGACAGAGCAATTCAGTTACGAGGGAGAGAATTACCTCACCACGATTCGCAAAGTTGAAGGGCTGGATTGGTACGTAGGCATTTACCGTAAGCAATCCAGTGCTTTAGAAGCGCTTGAGGCATTGCAAATAAAGTTCTTAGGGCTGTTTATTCTCTACGCCATTCTCGTTGCTCTGCTACTACACCAAGCTTTGTATCAGCTCGTGCTTCGGCGCATTTATTTGCTTGTGAATGCGGTATCCAGCTTTGGCAAAGGCAAAATGGACACCGATTTCCCGCCAGAGAGTAAAGATGAAATAGGCGTTCTCAATGGCTCATTTAAAGACATGAGTGTCGAGCTGAGTAACACCATCACCGGGCTTAATCAGCGTATTAAAGAAAAAGAAGTGGCCGAGCAGGCTGCCAACCGGCTCTCTAAAGCGGTCGCTTACTCTGGTACTGGGGTGTTGATCACCAACTATCAACTGCAAATTGAGTATGTGAACCCGAAAATGCTGGAGATGACCGGGTACAGCGAAGAGCACTTTATAGAGGCCAAATTACTCAGTGTTATTGCCCGGGAAATGGCGATTCTTAACGAAGACATTGAGTTTGACTTACGCTCACGTAATTATTGGCGTGGTGACACCATGCTGCAGCACATTGACGGTCAAGCTATATGGGTATCACTCAGTATTTCTCCCATCCGTAATGAGGAAGGGGATGTCGACAGCTACGTCGTTTCCGCGCAAGACATTTCCTTTGTAAAAGAGAGTCAGCGCAAAATGGAGCAGCTGGCTTATTTTGATACCCTTACCGGTTTGGCCAACCGTACTTTCTTCCGCATGCAGCTACGTAAGTCGATGGCGCTCGCGGATAGAGGGCATTATGCTTTTGCCTTGTTTTACTTCGACCTTGATGAATTTAAACGCATTAATGACACCTTGGGCCATGATGTCGGTGACCTATTGCTGGTAGAAGTAGCTCGGCGCCTCAAAAACCGCCTTCGTACCGAAGACACCATTGCCCGTTTAGGCGGTGATGAATTTGCGGTATTACTCAGTGGTATTGAAAGTCATGAGCGTGCAAAAGAAGTCGCTAACACCATTCAGCGCACTCTTAATCAGCCTATTCAGCTTGGCAATAACGAGGTGATTGTGAGTGCCAGTATTGGTATTACCATGGCACCCGATGACAGTAGCGAAGAGGATCAATTGCTTAAGCACGCTGATTTGGCAATGTACGAGGCTAAGGCGAAAGGCAAAAATACCTATCATTTCTACTCCAAAGAGCTCAATGCCGCTGCAAACGAGCGCTTATACATAGAAAATGAGCTACGCCAAGGGATCCGTGATAGTCAATTTCATCTTCATTACCAACCACAGGTTGATAGCCGTGATGGCCGTATTCTTGGTTTTGAGGCATTGGTGCGCTGGACTCACCCTGTGCAAGGTCCCATTTCACCATTTAAGTTTATTCCCATCGCTGAAGCCACAGGACTCATTGTTGAGCTTGGTGAGTGGGTGATGCGCGAGGCGTGCGCATTCTCGGCGCGTCGAGCTAAAGCTGGTCTTGAAGCCAATGTATCGGTGAACTTATCAGCGCGGCAGTTCCAAGACGCCAACCTCATTGCCACTATGAGTAAAACCTTGCGTGAATCTGGCATTGCCCCTGACAAGCTCCACCTTGAGCTCACTGAATCTATGTTAATGGGAGACGTCGATACCGCTATTTCGCAGTTGCTTGAAATGAAGCGTTTGGGCGTGTCTATTTCCATTGATGACTTTGGCACCGGCTACTCGTCGCTAAGCTATTTAAAACGTTTCCCGGTTGATGTGCTGAAAGTGGATCGCTCTTTTGTGCAAGATATCCCTGAAGACTCTAATGACATGGAGATCACCGCAGCTATTATTGCTATGGCACAAAAATTAAACCTCAATGTTGTTGCCGAAGGGGTTGAAACGAAAGAACAAATGGAGTTTTTGAAAGCCAATAACTGTTTTATTGTGCAGGGCTATTACTTTAGTCGTCCGCTGGAAGAGGGAGCGGTCAATGCGTTGCCTGAACACCTCGAAGTGGAAGCCCCATGAGTTCAGTGCATATAGATACAGACAAAGCAAAGCTGCAGTTTGACGTGATTCACGGGTTTATAAGCCGCACTTACTGGGCTAAAGATATTCCTGCTGCGGTGATGCGTCGTGCCATCGATAACTCCTTGTGCTTTGGCGCCTATAACCAGCGGGGCGAGCAAGTAGCCTTTGCCCGCGTGACCACGGATTACGCCACATTCGCTTATCTGGCTGATGTGTTTGTATTGCAGCATTATCAAGGACAGGGGATAGGCAAAGCGCTTATTGCTAAGGTGGTCGCCCACCCTGAGCTGCAAGGGTTGCGGCGTTTTATGCTCGCCACCTTCGATGCGCACGATTTATATCGTCAGTTTGGCTTTAACGCCATTGATGACCCAAGCATTTTGATGCAGCGTCATAATGCCGATATATACCAAGCCTAAAGTAGCGGGCTGACATCCACGGGCAAGTCAATAAGAATTAATAACGCCCCTTTACCGCCATATTCTAGTGGCGCTTGGTGCATGGCAATCACATCAGGATGCTGCACCAGATATTGCGGCACTTTGTGCTTTAACACCCGCTCACCAATACCATGCACTACACACGCACAGGCCACATGTTGCTTTTTGCAGGCGCTGATCAGCGCGGCTAATTCCTGTTTGACCGTTTCTTTGTTGAGACCGTGTAAGTCGAGGATCAGTTCCGGGTTGTAATCGCCACGACGCAATTGCTTTGCCAGGTAGCGGTCTTCTCCTGCTTTGACATAGCTGATGGTGCTGTGTGTGTCTATGTCGGGAATATACTCGTCTGAAAAGTAGAATTCGGTATTACTTTGGCGCTCCACTTGTTGGCGCTGAGCGATCGGCTTTTTCTGTTGCCCAGTCAAACGCACGGTGTCATTTTTGACCCGCTTGGTGGCGCCAATGCTTTGGCGAAATAAATCGATGTCCTGTTGCGACAATGGCTGTGCGTCAGGTGCTGTTGGTTGCTGTTTTTTCATGGTCGAGAGTTTAGCCAAAAAAAGCATAAAAACCTAGCGTTAAACACGCTACAATGGCGCTATTAAGGGATAACGAGCGTTTACAAACATGAGCGACATTTTGCTAACCGACGCCCAGCGCGAAGATGCTGAGCACACCTTAGAAACTATCAATGATTGGCTGCGTTGGGCCACAAGTCAGTTTAGTGGTCATGGCTTATTCTTTGGCCATGGTACTGATAATGCTTGGGATGAAGCCGTAGCTCTGGTATTACCGGCACTGCATTTACCTATGGATGCGCCGAACACGCTTCTTAGTAGCCGTTTAACCACAGCTGAAAAGCTGCATTTGAGTGTGCTGATTGCAAAACGTATTAATGAGCGCACACCCGTGGCGTATCTAACCAATCAAGCATATTTCGCTGGCATGCCATTTTATGTAGATGAGCGGGTATTAGTGCCGCGCTCACCGTTTGCAGAGCTCATCTCGCAGCAGTTTTCACCTTGGGTGCAAGAGCCCGAAAATGTAATGCGTATACTCGATATGTGTACTGGCTCAGGCTGTATTGCTATAGCCTTAGCGCAGGCATTTGAAAATGCGCTGGTGGATGCTGTGGACATCTCCCCTGATGCACTGGCCGTGGCAGATATCAATATCCAGGATTATCAGCTGCAAGATAGGGTATTACCGATTTTATCCGATGTATTTAGCGGCGTAGGCCAAGAAAAATACGACTTGATTATTGCCAACCCGCCTTATGTTGATGCTGAGGATATGGGCGATTTACCTCAAGAGTTTCACCATGAACCGGAATTAGGGCTGGCTTCGGGTGAAGATGGCTTGGATGTGACCCGCCAGTTACTTGCTAACGCAGCACAGCATCTAACAGATAACGGTTTGTTATTTGTTGAGGTGGGCAACTCTATGGTACACATGGAAGCGCTATACCCCGAGGTACCCTTCACATGGCTTGAGTTTGAGCAGGGTGGTTTAGGGGTGTTTATGATTTCAAAAGCCGATTTAGATGCCCACTTTGGCAGCTAGGTTGGCTACTAGGTAACGCCATTTTTGGAATGAGGAAAGAACATGGCAGGTAACAGTATAGGGCAGCTATTTAAGCTCTCTACCTTTGGCGAAAGCCACGGGCCAGCGCTAGGGGGGGTGGTCGATGGCTGCCCACCTGGGCTGGAGCTTAATGAGGCTGACTTACAACACGACTTAGACCGGCGCAAACCGGGGCAAAGCCGCTACACTACGGCGCGCCGAGAGGCGGATGAGGTGAAAATTCTCTCTGGGGTGTTTGAAGGCAAAACTACCGGCACCAGTATTGGCCTGGTGATTGAAAACACCGATCAACGCTCCAAAGATTACAGCAAAATTAAAGATGTGTTTCGCCCAGGCCATGGTGATTACAGCTATTGGCATAAATATGGTGTGCGCGATTACCGTGGTGGGGGGCGCTCTTCAGCCAGAGAAACCGCTATTCGCGTCGCTGCGGGGGCAATAGCGAAAAAGTACCTGAAGCAATTTCACGGTATCGAGGTGCAAGGGTGCTTATCGCAACTAGGGCCTATTAAAGCGCAGCAGTATGATTGGAGTGAAGTGCATAACAATGCTTTTTTCTTCCCTGATGCCAGTCAAATTGATGCCCTTGATGAGTATATGCGAGATTTAAAAAAGCAGGGCGACTCCATCGGCGCAAAGGTCACGGTCGTGGCTAAAAGTGTGCCGGTAGGTTTGGGCGAGCCTGTGTTTGACCGTCTTGATGCAGAACTGGCGCACTCATTGATGAGCATCAACGCGGTTAAAGGGGTGGAGATTGGTGATGGCTTTGCCGTGGTCGAGCAAAAAGGCTCTCAAGGTCGCGATGAGCTCACTCCAAAAGGCTTTACCTCCAATCATGCGGGCGGTGTGTTAGCGGGCATCTCTACCGGCCAAGATATCGTTGCCAGCATCGCCCTCAAGCCCACGTCAAGCATTACTGTGGTGGGGCAAAGTATTAACACTCGCAATGAGGCGGTAGAAATGATCACTAAAGGCCGTCATGACCCTTGCGT
Organism: Pseudoalteromonas sp. SW0106-04; assembly: GCF_001293805.1. Classification (NCBI taxonomy): domain Bacteria; kingdom Pseudomonadati; phylum Pseudomonadota; class Gammaproteobacteria; order Alteromonadales; family Pseudoalteromonadaceae; genus Pseudoalteromonas; species Pseudoalteromonas sp. SW0106-04. Next base: position 131,347 of record NZ_BCAI01000004.1, read on the forward strand.
AGGTATTCGTGCGGTGCCTATTGCCGAGGCGATGATGGCCATTACCTTGATGGACCATCTATTGCGTCAACGGGCGCAAAACCCTCATGTGGCCCATGAGTTTGGGCCTATCCCAGGGCAAAAATAAATAAAGTGACGCAGCCAACAGGGCTGCGTTTTTACTTTACCTCGCAAAATCCGTACAATCCTGCGGTGTTTTTGTTTTCAATTTTGTTATGCACCACGTTGATGAATTAATCGCGCTATTTGAGCGCACGTTTTATGCGGATTACACCACCCGCTTGGTGCGCGGTGAGGACGAGCCCATTTACTTGCCTGCAGACGAACAGTGCGGTTATCACCGGATTGTCTTTGCCCATGGATTTTTCGCAAGTGCTCTGCATGAGATTGCTCATTGGCTTGTTGCCGGTGCTGAGCGCAGAACTCGTGAAGACTACGGTTACTGGTACTGCCCTGATGGGCGCAGTAAAGAGCAACAGCAGGCATTTGAGCAGGTGGAAGTGCATCCACAAGCAATTGAATGGGCGTTATCTCTGGCGGCGGGTTTTCCCTTTAATGTGTCAGCGGATAATCTCGGTGGTGAGCAAACCTGCCGATTCCGTTTTCAGCAACGGGTGTACGACAAGCTAGTCAGGCTTATTGAGCAGGGCTTTAATGCTCGCACTGAGCGCATATTACAAGCCTTGAGTCAGCATTATCAGCAACCTTACCCACTGACGCCAGAGCGGGTGCAGTGGCAGGGTATACAGGAGCAACACGATGCGCTTTAAACTAGGTTTAATTGTTAACCCCTTGGCCGGGCTAGGGGGCTCAGTTGCGCTCAAAGGCAGTGATGGTGCGCAAACGGCAGCTAAAGCCATCGCCCTTGGCGCCGAGCCGAAAGCGAACCTACGTACCCGTGCGGCCCTAGAGCAGCTTCTCGCTTATCGCGAGCAACTGTGTATTTACACTGTCAATGACTCCATGGGCGAACAAGTCGCCAAAGAGCTCGGCTTTGACGTTGAAGTGGTGTATCACAGTGAGCGCTCAACCACGGCTCAAGACACTGAGCTGGCGGCAAAAGCGTTGCAGGCTATAGGTGTGGATTTATTATTGTTTGCCGGAGGCGATGGCACCGCCAGAAATATCTGTCATGCCATTGATGATACGCTGCCGGCGCTGGGCATTCCTGCGGGCTGTAAAATTCACTCAGGCGTGTATGCCATTACCCCAAAAGCGGCGGGTAGGGTGGTGGAAATGCTGGTTAAAGGCGAGCTGGTGACCCTTAGCGAAAGTGATGTTATGGACATTGATGAGCAGGCTTTTCGCCAAGGTGCAGTGCGCGCCAAACGCTACGGCGAGCTGCGCGTTCCCAGCGAGTTACGCTATGTGCAAGCAGTGAAAAATGCCGGCGGTAAAGAAGTTGATGAGTTAGTACTTGCTGACATCGCAGCCTTTGTGGTCAGCGAGATGGATGAACAATCCCAGTACATTATGGGCTCCGGTTCTACGGTTGCAGCAGTTATGGAAGAGATGGGCCTAGAGAACACCTTGCTAGGGGTGGATTTAGTTCAAGATCAAGCGTTAATCGGGCAGGATATGACCGCGCAGCAGTTGCTTAGTGCTGTCGAGCAGGCGCCAACCAAGCTGGTTATTACCCTCATTGGTGGCCAAGGACATTTATTCGGCAGAGGAAACCAGCAACTGAGCCCAGCGCTTATTCGCGCTATAGGAAAAGACAATATCATCGTTGTTGCTACGAAAAGCAAATTGCAAGCGCTGCAAGGGCGGCCATTGGTTTGTGATACCGGCGACAGCGAACTAGACGACGAATTATCCGGTTATATACAAATAACCACAGGCTTTAATGACCATGTGCTCTACGCCGTGGGCCACTTTGAGGAGTAGTAATGCCTTACACACAGTATGTCGATGCGGCACAGCAGTTTTTTGATGATTTGGTTGATAATGCCGATGACGATCAGCTCTTCGCGGGCGGTTATCTGCGCGGCCACTTTGATTTGGCTGTCGGTTATGCGCAGGTAGAGAACTTGCCGTTAACCCCAGATGAGCTCAACCAACAGGTGGAAGAAAGCTTGGTAAAGGCCTATCAAAATGGTGAGCTGGATGACACCGACCGAGATCATGTGGTGGTGATTTGGGAGCAAGTTAAGGCGCTTGCCAACTAGCCCCATTGCGTTACACGAATACCTAAAAACACCAGCTAGCTGGTGTTTTTGTCTATATAGCCTTTATGGGCATTTTGCAGTAGTCTGCACAGTGGAAATTGCGTGGCGGATGTTCACGCACTCGCTTTAGCTAAGGAGTGATAATGAATAATAATAACGGTGGCCAGCAAGGAGCTGCACCAACTGGCGCTATCGCGCGCTTTTTAAATACTATTGAGCATGTGGGGAACAAGTTGCCCGATCCGGCAATGATTTTCTTGTTCTCTATGTTACTGATCTGGGTGCTTTCTTGGGTATTCTCAGGCGTTACCTTTGATGTCATTGACCCGCGCACCAATGCGCCTATTGTGGTTAATAACCTACTCACCGGCGATGCTTTGGCTGGCTTTCTCGCCTCGATGGTGAAGACCTTCACCGGCTTTGCGCCATTAGGTGTGGTGCTGGTGGCGATGCTCGGTGTTGGCGTTGCTGAGCACAGTGGCTATATCAATACCGGCATTAAGCTGATGCTTAAACGCACTCCGCAAGCCTTACTTACACCGATGATTATTTTGGTCGGTATTGTGTCGCATACCGCGACAGACGCCGGCTATGTATTAGTGATCCCACTTGCCGGGGTTATTTTCTACGCCATGGGGCGCCACCCATTGGCGGGTATCGCAGCGGCATTTGCCGGTGTGAGCGGTGGCTTTAGTGCTAACTTTATTCCCTCAGGTATCGACCCGCTATTACAAAGCTTTACCCAAAGTGCGGCGCAGATCATTAACCCAACAATGGAAATCAACCCGCTTAACAATTACTACTTTACCTCTATGTCGAGTATCTTCATTGTCTTGGTGGGGTGGTACATCACCGACAAGATTATTGAGCCACGGTTAAAGAACTCTCCGGTTGATGGTAACACCGATGAATTGCCGGCTTTTGAAACGGCGACCTCGAAAGAAAAAAAAGCCTTCTTTATTGCCACTGCCGTGATGCTCGCTGGCTTGGCGCTGTTAGCGTATGTAGCTAGTTTAGGTGACTCACCACTGCGCGCCGAAAATGGCAAGCTGGCTGATTTTAGCGCACCAATCATGCAATCCATCGTACCGCTTATTTTCTTATTGTTCTGGATCCCAGGGGCGGTGTATGGCTTTGTTGCCGGTACTTTCCAATCCTCAAAAGACATGGTGATGGCGATGACCAAAGCCATGGAAGGGATGGCTTATTATGTGGTGATGGCGTTCTTCTGTGCACTATTTATTGCCGCATTCGCACAGTCTAATCTGGGTGCATTACTGGCGATTGAGGGCGCAGCAGTGTTGAAAGCCTTGTCCTTGCCAAGTGGCGTGACTATTGTCGGTATTATCTTTTTAACTGGCTTTGTAAACTTGTTTGTCGGCTCAAGCTCGGCGAAATGGGCACTACTTGGGCCTATCTTTGTACCAATGTTAATGCAGCTTAATATCTCTCCTGATTTAACTCAGGCTGCTTATCGTGTTGGTGATTCAAGCTCAAACATTATTACGCCATTGATGCCTTACTTCCCGCTGGTGGTGGTGTATTGCCAAAAGTATGTGAAAAATACCGGTATAGGAACGCTGATAGCGATGATGTTGCCTTATTCTATCGCCTTTTTGATTGGCTGGAGCATCTTCTTGCTAGCCTATTGGGGCTTAGATATTCCATTGGGTATTCAATCTTCGTATACCTATGGTTAAGGGTTGAGCCCAGCAAAAAGGCCGCGATATTCGCGGCCTTTTTTGTGTGAGTGGCTTAGTTAAAACGCCACGTTAAGTTGGTGTATACGTAACGTCCACGGGGGTTATGGATAGACGATACATAACCGTAAAGGTCAGAATCACCATCGCCAATGGCAAATGGCGGCTCGTCGTCAAAGAGGTTATTCACACCCACAGATACGCGTACTGCATCATTGATGTGATAAGCACCTTGAATATCGACGAGGGTTTGCGAGGCAACATCACGAGAAGTCTCGGTGTCGAAATCCAGGTTACCATCGAAGTCGATATCCGGCGTGTCCTCGAATGAACCGATATAGCTGATATTCATATTGACGTTGAAGTCGTTGAATTCCCAGTTCGTGCTAAACAAGCCACGGTGTTTGGGATACTCGTACTCGCCAATATATTCACGGTCATCTTTGTTGAACTCATGCATGTAAGACCATTCAAGATTAAACTTCAATAGCCCCATGTCGGCAAGATCCATGCTGTAGTTGGTTGATAAATCAACCCCTGACGCTTCTTGTGACGAGACGTTCTCAAAGGTGCTATTAACGGTTTGAATAACGCCTAGCGCCTCGCCATTGGCCGGTGGCAAGCGTACACACACGGTGCTGTTTTGATCGTTACAGTGCGTGTTGTAAATCATACCGAAGTCTTGCTCGTCGATTTTGTTGTCCTGTTCAATGCTCCAGACATCAACAGAAATACCTAAATCGGTGGTGGGTGCCCAAATAGCACCAACGTTCCAAGACTCAGACTCTTCAGCTTCTAAGTCTGGGTTACCAGCAAACTCGATATTGTAATCAAGTAGATCGCAATCTTGTCCGGTGGCTTGACAACGATAGGTATCGACGAAGAATTGGCTTTCTTCTGATGGGCCTAGGCCGATCTGCGCCAAAGACGGCGCGCGGAAGCCTTGTGCCCATGAACCACGCAGGGAAAACTCATCACTAGGCGCCCATTTCAAGGCAACCTTAGGGTTAGTGGTAGAGCCAAAGTCACTGTAGTCATCGTGACGACCGGCTAATTGCAACTCTAAGTCATCGCGCAGAGGAATGGAGAATTCCACATATGCCGCCCACTGGTCGCGCTCTGCAGCGGCAGAGACGGACTCAGTACCAAAGATAAGGCCGCGCTGGAATTGATCGTCAGGCACATCGCTGACATCTTCTTCACGGTACTCAAGCCCTGCAGCCATCATCACCATGGCATCGTTAAATTCGAACGCGTCACCACTGATACTGGCATCAAAAGAAGTCATATGCGACTCACCACGGCGCACTAAGCTGGTGGTAATACGGTCAATGACCGCCGGATCGTTTTGGACACCGCCGAAGGGGTTATAGTTACCGGCATCAATCTCCTGCTGTAGGAAATCAACACGGACCCAACCCATAGAGCGATCGCCGGTCTGCTCTGACTTTGAACGGCCTTTTTGCGCGGCCACTTCCCAGTCCCAGTCGTTGATCACACCGCGCAAGCCGGCTACGAAGCGCAGTGTATCAGACTCGATATCCCAGCGACGGGGACCCGCATCAACGGTACGATAACGACCAATTTCTATGTCTTGTCCGAACGGGTTGTTAGGGTGGGAGCCCGGAACGGTAAGGCCTGCGTCTTCATCAAGTGGTGTTGGTGCACCACCGGCTTCAGAGGTGTTGTGCTGCGCTGCAATTTCTAAAAACGCAGTGATATCGTTATCGAAGTTGTAATCAAACTGAGCAATGGCGCCTACGCGCTCGGCAGGAGGCGTGATAAAACCGTACGGACCATAGTCGAACAAACAGCTGCCACTGGCGGTGGCACTCTCGGGTGGACAGTTCGGGTCGATAGTCTTTTCACCATTGACGTAAAAGTAGCCCGGGAACCCACGTGATGAACGAAAATCCATGCCACCATAAGGCGCTTGGTTTGCGGTACCCAGTTTACCCATTTCTGCAGACTCTAAACCGGTATTCTTGAAATAGTCCAGAATCACCGACGCACTGCCTTTATCACTGGTTGTGCCCCATACTAAACTCGCAGTGGTTTCATCATAATCGGGGCCGGTCGTTTCTCCGTAGCCGAGGTTGATTTCAATCCCTTCAATGTCTTTTTTCAAGATTACGTTCACTACCCCAGCAACAGCGTCTGAGCCATAAATGGCCGAGGCGCCGTCCTTAAGGATATCGATACGTTCAATGGCTGATACTGGAATCGAGTTGATATCGACAAAAGAATTGGTGATGCTCTCGGCGAAGGCGCTGATGGCGACTCGGCGGCCATTAATAAGCACCAAAGTGGCATCCGGTCCCAGCCCCCGTAAGCTAACAGCGGCGCCGCCGTTTGCGGTTGAGTCTTGGTTGTTGCCGCGAGTAGAGAAGGTGCCGTTACCGGCTACAGGCATACGTTCTAGCAATTGTTGCAAGTTGTCGTAGCCCATATTGGCAATGTCTTCTTTACCTATGCTTTGTACTGGCGACGGCCCTTCCATATCGGTGCGCTTGATACGCGAGCCAGTGACTTCTATTCGTTCTACACCTTCACCACCGGTTTCGTTAGCGCTGGCAACAGAGGGGAGGGATAACGCAGCAGAGCCTAAAGCGAGGCTTAGGGCAGTGCGCACAGTGCACGGAGTAAACTTTCTCATCCTGAAATCCTTGTTGTTATGTTTCCTAAAGGGAAACTTTTAGTTGTCTTAAATACATTTGCTAGAGACACCTAAGCCTAACGGCGGGGGCAAACGGCTGCATACTCAGTCAATGCGTGAGGAGTCGCCAAGAGAATCCTTTTAGCTTCCCGACTTACGGGTATGGAGTATGTCTACACGTCGTTTTTTAACAATCAGTTAGGGTGACTGTCGTGAATCAAGCAAACAACATAGGATTAACATTATTTACAAGAATTTGGCAATGACCTATTAGGGGTAATTTGTAATAAAATTTGTTATTGACCAGTGATTTAGCTGAATGCCAGCTGAAAGTGATAAGTAAGGTGTTGAATTTAAGAGGGATTTCTTGAGTAATAAAAAAGCGAGCTAGAGCTCGCTTTTATCTGACTTTATGTTTCATTGTGCGCTCTTTTTCTCGAGCCCAATCTTTATCTTTGGTATCAGCACGTTTATCGTGCATTTTCTTACCTTTGGCGAGGTGGAACTCCAGTTTCACCCAGCATTTTTTCCAATACATAGCGGTGGCAACAAGCGAGTACCCTTCGCGTTCGGTTGCGCCAATAAGACGGTCAATTTCACGCTTATTCAATAGCAGCTTGCGATAGCGCATCGGATCACACACTGTGTGTGTCGAAGCACTGTTAAGGGGCTGAATTTGACTCCCCAATAAAAACGCTTCACCGTTTTTAATATGAATATACGTTTCCGAGATATTGACCTTACCGGCACGGATACTCTTTACTTCCCAGCCTTGTAGTTCAACGCCTGCTTCGAATTTATCGTGTAAAAAATACTCATGGCGCGCTTTTTTATTTAGCGCGATGGTATTTGAGGTCGATTTTGCGGTTTTTTTCTTTGCCATAACGTCGCCATTATACTGATTGTCTGTGTATTTACATCATTTTTTTGCTTAGCGCTCAATGAATAAAGGGAGTTTTCTGGTTTTGCACAGGGTACTTGGGGCGCTTAAGAAAGCTTGCTAGAATTGCGGCTATTGTGAGGAGAGGTTATGCCCCAGATAGAAAAGTCAGCGCTGGTCATGTACAGCAGCCAAGAAATGTTCGACTTAGTGAATGATGTCGACGCGTACCCGCAGTTTTTGCCCCATTGTAGCGACTCCAAAGTCTTTGCTCAGGGAGACAATACCATGCGTGCCGGTCTGGAGATTTCCAAGGCCGGTTTAAAAAAGTGGTTTACCACAGAAAACAAACTCGATGAGCAAGCATATACCATTGCCTTACAGCTGGTGGATGGCCCTTTTAAGCACTTACATGGTCATTGGCATTTTAAGCCTCTTGATGAGCATGCTTGTAAGGTCAGCCTGAAATTAGAGTTTGAGTTCGCGAGCAAGCTAGTGGAAATGGCCTTTGGCCGTATTTTCAATGATGTAGCTAAAAATATGGTAAAAGCGTTTACCCAACGGGCCAAGGTCGTTTATGGGGAGCGGGCATGATTGAAGTCGAAGTCGTGTTTGCACTGCCGGACAAAGCCACCACCTTACGGGTGGAGATCCCTAAGGGCAGTACCGCAGAAGAAGCCGTTTTGAAGTCGGGCATCGTTGACAAGTGCCCTGAGATTGACATGGCGAACTTAACCTTAGGGGTGTGGAACCGCACCTGCAAGCTTGATACTGAGCTCAAACAAGGTGACCGGGTAGAAATCTATCGCCCACTTATTGCTGACCCCAAAGAGGCTCGCCGTCGTCGTGCGGAAAAAGCCAAAGAAGAGGGGCGCGCCAATAAAGTGACCGGTGGTAAAGTCAAAGAATAGCGCGCAAAGCGCTGATGGCGGGCTTTCTTACGCCGTGGTGATTGTGCTCGGAGCACCGAATGACCGCTTTGGGCAACTGAGTGACATCGCTCGAGCCCGGGGAGAGTATGCGGCTAAGCTCTATCATCTTTTAAGCAGCCAAGGTCAGACGCATGTGCTGTGCACCGGTGGCTTTGGGGAGCACTTTAATCAATCACCCTGGGCTCATAGTGCGCTTCAACAGCAGTATTTAATAACCCAGGGCGTCGAGCGCAAGGCACTGCTTGCGCCAACGATGAGCCGCTTTACCTTTGAGGATGCATTGCTTAGTCAGCCAGTGTTGGCAAGCCATGCAAAGGCTCGCTTACACATCGTTACTTCTGGTTTTCATCTAGCACGAGTCGCGAGCATTTTTGACGCTTTATATAGCCAGTACAGGCGCACTTACCATGGTTGCAAAACGCCTGTGAGTGCGAGCCAATATCAGGCATTGCTGGTTCATGAACGAAAGGTTATGGCTCGGGAGCTGCGTAACATTGCCGCTTGGCGAGCAGGGAATTAAAAAACGCGGCATGAAAGCCGCGTTTTTACACCGTAAGAGTCCGAGTTGTGAGTCTATTACGTATTACCTATGAGCGTTTATTGCTCCAAAGGAGTGTTAAATTGTTCTGGTTGCTCGTAGTCGTCAGAGATAACTCGGGCGAGTTTTTGGTCTTCAAACTCAAGCGTAAGCTGCTTGCGTTGTTCGTTTTTACGGCCCAAGTTAAATACATATAGATAGTGCCAAGTGTCGTCGTCGAACGCATCTTCGGCAACTGGTTTACCCAACACGAACAACACTTGCTCGCGGGTCATATTAACGCGAAGCTGGTCCACGTCAGATTGCTCTAAAAAGTTCCCTTGGGGAATGTTAATGCGGTAGACCCAACTAGAGCATGCGCTTAGAATACTGCATGACAAAACTACGGCTACGGCCAGCGAATACGGTTTTAACCACTGCATGTTCGTTTATCAGTCCTTATTAATTATTGTTAGCATGATACCTATTGTGCACTGAAGGTAAAGCGTCAAATGCTACATCAGACCGCCGCGAAGGCAAATAGTTTTATAGAAAGTGAAAGTCATCAGTGGTGGTGGTTATATATCGTACAGACACGTCATAACCATTGGTACACAGGCGTGAGTAACGACGTTGTAAAGCGCTTTGAGGCTCATCAGCAAGGGAAAGGGGCTAAGAATTTACGTGGTAAAGGACCGTTATCACTCATTTTTGCGACTCCAGTTGGCTCACGCAGTGACGCCTGTAAGCTGGAATGGCAAGTAAAAAAAATGCGTCGCGCAATGAAAGCCCATTTTATCGCTACTACCGATAATTATGCGGCGGCTATTATGGATGCGCTACAGCCTGACACTGCCTAGTGAGTAGAGCGCGACTAAACTGCGCTAGCATGGGCAGCGTAGCTTGATAACGCGCTTTGTTGATATGCTCGAAGGTATCTTCAGGGCTGTGGTAATGCTTATCTTCTGCTGCGGTTATAAATATTGCCGCAATCCCTCGGCGCAAAAAGGCATAGTGATCACTGGCTCGGCGCCAATCGGTGATGTTTTTCCCCAAGCGACGATTAATGCTTCTTCCCGAACGCACTACACTGAGTTTTACTGGGCTGTTGATTAAGCTTTGCTTTGCCGCTGCACACATTTTATGTGGCGCGTATACGAACAATCTGCTGCGAGCGTTGGTTAAATTCAGCATGTCGAGGTTTAAGTTTGTATACAGGCGCTGCGCAGGCTGAGTTTTGACAAAATGCTTGGCCCCATGCAGGCCTTGCTCTTCGCCATCAAAGGCGACAAAAATAATTTGCTCTTTCATGGCTTGCAGTTGCTGCGCTAAGTACAGCAGGGCAGCGACTCCTGAGGCATTATCATTGGCTCCTGGGTAGTAGCGCTGACCATGGCGGCCGAGATGATCATAATGAGCACTGATCACTAAACAGCGGGTCTGGCATTCGCTGGTAAAGATGTTAATGCCTTGAGTGTTGGAAAAAAAACCACTTGTAAAAGAGAAGCCAGCGCGTTCAGTGCGATAACCTAGCTCGGTGAGACGCTGAACAATATACTGTTGAGCGAGCTTACTCGGCGCTGAGCCTGTTTTTCGTCCCGCCAATGCCGGGCTAGATAAATAGGCGATATCATCTTGCCAGTTTGTCGCTGAAGCGCCAGAGCTCAGCGACAACATCAAAATAAGCCATCCGTATTTGCTCATCGATTACTGGCAACTAAATTCAGCGCTGCCAGCTTACCGCGATAGCGTTCTTTATCATACTTAAACTGCGCGCGCTGATGTGCCATTGTGAGGTGCTTGCGTGCGGCCTTGATATCGCCCATAAGGTAATAGGTACGCGCCAGTCCAAAGTAGCTCTCATGCATGCGCCCGTCTAACTCACGGGCCTTGCGGAAATGCGCTAAAGCTTGGCTATATTGTTTCTTCACAATGTCTTCATTGCCAAGGGCCACTTGGTAATAAGGGTTAGTTTTGCGTTTATTTGCCAACGCGGTTTCAATTTCTTGAGCCTGTTGCTGACGCCCAGTAAGTTGATACAAGATGGCTAAATTACCCGCTGCTGTATTATTGTTCGCATCGGCTAATAAGGCATAGTCATACGCTTGTTCGGCGCGCTGATAATCCTCGATCACCCGAAATAAGATACCGAGATTACCCCACCCGCCAGAGTAGCTTGGGTCCATCTGTGTAGCTGCCAGGAAATAACTGAACGCCTCGTTACGCTTGTTATTCACCAACGCCGCCGCCCCTTTATTGTTATAAAACATTGCTGCTACACGCTCTTTGCTGATGGTTGTGGTTTTGAAGTTGTCACCGGAGATATCTGGCGCAAAGTCAACCAGCATAGCGCCTTGGTTGTCATAAAGGTTAATGACATCGCTGCGGCGCACTTTCGGCATGCGTAACTTTAAGTTGATATGGCCGGTGAGCAGGTTGTAGCCTTTGTCGAGGGCCCAATACTCGGGGATATGGACGCGTTGAAATTCACCTTCTAAGCCTAAATGCTCGGCCATACTGAAGGCCAAAATAGACAAGGATAAGCAATTAGCGTTGAGCTGGTTATAGGTTTGCTGAGCAGTCAGCGTAGCACCACTTTGATAACGCAAACTCTTATCGCCATTATTGAGTAAGAACATAATTAAGCGTTTGGTTGCACTTAAATCACCAAAACGCGAAGCAAAGGCTTGATTGAGTTGTGCTTTCATATCGCTGTTGAGGTTGAAAATATCGTCCATGCTTTCAACAGGCAAGGCTTGAAGCTCGGGGTGGTAGGTTAAATTCACCGGCGGCGGTGGCAGGTGTGATTGCTCAGTACTGCTACAGCCTGCCAACAACAATATGAAGGCCAGTAAAGATAAGCACCGCATTGTTACCTCCTACCGAAAACCTCGGTCTACAATCAACAACATATTGATCAATTATAGACCGAGAGGCAAGCATTAGGGCGCTAAATTGTTACAAATGATGAGTGTTAGCGCTTATCAAAGCTTGCCACTAACGCATCAAGCTGCTCTGCACATTCGTGCAAGGTCGTGACTGTGGCTTTCACATCGGCGCTTTGCATGGCGATGGCGTCACTGGCACTGCTGATCAGTTCAACTTGTCGGCTCACATCACTCATTACCGAGCTTTGCTCTTCCGTCGCGGTGGCAATAATCGTGGTAATGTCGTTAATTTGTTCGCTAGCTTTGGCGTTATCATTTAGCAGGGTGCTGCTTTGCTCCATAATTTCAACACTGCGCAGCGCGCCTGAACGGGCTTGCTCCATACGCGCCACCATATTGTTGGCAGAGTCGTTAAGGCTATCGATAGTGCGTTGAATCTGTGCCGTGGAGCTAGACGTTCTACTTGCTAACGCGCGCACTTCATCAGCGACAACGGCAAAGCCTCGGCCGTGTTCACCAGCGCGGGCAGACTCAATCGCTGCGTTTAGCGCCAGTAAGTTAGTTTGCTCGGATATTCCCGTTATGGCACTGACCACATCGGATATTTCTGAGGTTTTGGCGACCAACTCTTGCAGCTCTTCGCTCATTTGCTCTACGCCTTGGGCGAGGCTGTTTATTTGTGCCAGTGCATCGGCTACCTGGGTACGATTAAACTCATTATGCTGTTGCCCTTCGGCAGTGAGCGAGGCTGCACTAGCGGCGTTGTTGGCTATCTCTGCAACCGTGGCTTCCATTTGGTTTGCAGCTGTTGCTACACTGATTGTTTGCTGCTTTTGTTCCTCTAGCGAACTGGCTTGAGCACCGGCTTGCTGACGCAACTCGCTAGCGCTGTGGCCGACCTGTTGGCTTTGCTGTGCGACCGCTTTAATCGCATTGTCTATTTTCGATAAAAACTCATTAAATCCGCTGGTGAGCTCGCGCAGCTCGGGTTGACGCAGGGTATCAAAACGATGATCTAAGCGTGCTTGTCCTTGCCCAAGCTCAATAAAGCGTCGAGCGATGTCTTTAATGGGGGCAGTAATATTCGTTGCTAAAACAAACCCAGCCACACACATTAACGCTGCAACGACGATGGAAATCATAACAATCTGCCACATTAGCGCATTGACACTGGCAAAGACTTCATCCGCAGGGACTTGGGCAATAACGTACAAATCAGTATTAGCGATAGGGCTGGCGGCAACAAAGTAGTCACTTTGGTGCAGGTTGAGTTCAGTGATCGCAAACTCATTGCCCAGTAGCGCTGTGCTAACCGGTTGTTGATAAATATCTTCTAGTGTGGCTTTGGCGACCAGTGCTGCGTCAGGGTGCAGCTGCACTAAGCCTTGGCTGTTAACTACATACACAAAGCCAGACTTTTCGATTGTGAAGCGCTCGAGCATCTGCTGCATGTCATCAATACTTTTCGCCAGGCCAGACAGTCCAAGTCCGCCCACTTGCTGGTAATTGACGAACATTTTCACATCCCCTGGGGCTTCTTGATAAATGCTGATAGAGCGGGTCTGTGCGCTGTCTTTAAAAGCGAAAAACCAACCGTCTTGCTCAGCAGTGAGGACGCGTAAAAAGCCGTCTTGATTCCAGTATTCGCCGCTATTGCGGTTAGCCCAAGAGGCAGTGGCTAAATCATATTGTTGTGCAACTTGTTGCAACTGCTGAATCAGCAGGGCGTCATCGGCGCGTCCTTGGGTTTGCGCCCAACGCGCCACCATAGCGCTGCTAGCTAGCTGCTCACTGGCATTGAGCAGGGTGTTAATCTCGTTACTGATATGGTTATTAATGGCTTCTACTTTAGCGGGTAACTCGGAGTGGAGCATGCGCTCGGCAATAGCCTGTTTAGCACTATACAGTGAAATGGAGCCAATAATGGCCGCCACTACGATGGCAATAAACGAGGCCAGTAGCGTGACTTTTTGGCGAATTGTGAGTTGAGCTAGCTTCATACAACTTTAGGGCAACAATAAGTAGGTTAAGATAATTCTACCCGCTGCAATAAAAAAAGCCCAGTGCAAAGCAGCTGGGCTTGGCTTCTAACAAGCGAAAGGGTTATACAATTTTCTTCATGGCCGACATATAGCCTCGCAGTACACCACCAACTTGCTCGACCGGGTGAGCGCGCAGTGCATCATTGACTTGGATCAGCGCTTGGTTATCAACGCCTAAATCTTGGCTATCTAGGCCTCGACCGATGACGTCGGTGTCAATATTCGCCATAAAGGGTTGCAGTAATGGCAAGCAAGCATGGTTGTATAGGTAGCAGCCATACTCTGCCGTATCAGAGATAGTGCGGTTCATTTCGTAGAGCTTCTTCCGTGCGATGGTGTTGGCTATCAATGGTGTTTCATGCAGTGACTCATAATACGCAGACTCTGCTTTGATACCCGCTGCAGTCATCGTTTCGAACGCCAGCTCAACGCCGGCTTTCACCATGGCAACCATTAAGATCCCGTTGTCGAAGAACTCTTGTTCAGCTATTTCCACGTCACTATTTTGTTGCTTTTCAAAGGCGGATTGCGCTGTTTGCTCGCGCCAATTAAGTAATTTTGTGTCGTCTTCGGCCCAATCGGCCATCATGCCTTTGGAAAATTCGCCGCTGATAATGTCATCCATGTGCTTGTTATAAAGCGGGCGCATAATCGTTTTAAGCTCCTCGCTTAGAGCAAAGGCTTTCAGCTTGGCAGGATTACTTAAGCGGTCCAGCATGTTGGTAACGCCACCATGTTTGAGGGCTTCGGTGATCACTTCCCAGCCATATTGGATGAGTTTGGATGCGTAACCAGCGTCAATGCCTTTTTCGACCATTTTATCAAAGCACAATAGTGAACCGGTTTGTAACATGCCACACAAAATAGTTTGCTCGCCCATCAAGTCGGATTTTACCTCAGCGACAAAAGAAGAAAGCAGCACCCCAGCGCGATCGCCTCCGGTGCCTGCCGCATAGGCCTTCGCTTGTGTTAAACCTTTGCCTTCAGGGTCATTTTCTGGGTGCACAGCAATGAGTGTGGGGACACCAAAACCACGTTTGTATTCCTCTCTTACCTCAGAGCCTGGGCATTTAGGCGCCACCATGATCACGGTGATGTCATCGCGAATTTGTTGACCCTCCTCAACGATATTAAAGCCATGAGAATAGGCCAAAGTTGCGCCTTGTTTCATCAGTGGCATGACCTTTTCCACGACGCTGCTATGTTGCTTATCTGGCGTTAGGTTAAGCACTAAATCAGCGTCTGGGATCAGTTCCTCGTATGTCCCGACGATAAAGCCGTTTTCACTGGCATTTAAAAATGATTGACGCTGTTGTTCAATAGCGGAATCACGCAGTGCATAGCTTACATTCAAACCTGAGTCACGGAGATTAAGGCCTTGGTTGAGTCCCTGCGCACCACAACCGACAATCACGAGCTTCTTCCCAACTAATGCATCGACACCGTCGCTGAACTCACTGCTGTCCATAAATTCGCATTGACCTAATTGAGCCAATTGCTCTCGCAGAGACAGGGTATTGAAATAGTTTGCCATGGTTAAATCCTTGAATAAAAAATTGCTGCACTTTGAAAAATCATTGCTAGAGAATGTAGGCCACTTTTTATATTGCGTAAAATGATATATTTGTATTACTGTGTTTCATAATATGAAATGCTGGAAAGTGTTATGCATCATAAACAGTTGGAATATTTTTTAGCCTTGGCGGAGACCTTGCATTTTGGTCGTGCCAGTGAACGCTGCTATATCAGTGCACCGACGCTGAGTCGCAATATAAAGCAGTTAGAGCAGCTGTTAGATGCCAAGTTGTTTATCAGAGACAATCGTCAAGTGGCGCTGAGCGATGCTGGTGAGCACTTCATCACCTACGCGAAAAATACGTTGATGCAGTGGCAACAGCTAAAGGCTAGTTTACATGGTGCGAAGGAGCTTCAAGGAGCGCTGAGTATTTATTGCTCGGTCAGTGCCGCGTATAGTTTTTTACACCCGTTATTAAGTGCTGTGCGCGAACGTTATTGCGGCGTCGAAGTAAAGCTGCATACCGGAGACCCTGCTTATGCGTTAGAACGTGTGTTGGATCACCATGAAGATATGGCTATCGCCGCTAAACCAGCGAAGTTACCCGCGCAAATTGCCTTTCGCCGCCTGGGGTGGTCGCAATTAGTATTTATTGCTCCTAAAACACCGTGCGATATTAGTCGCCAAGTGGCTAATTCACCTTCCATTCCTTGGCAGCAGCTGCCTTTTATTATTCCTGAGCAAGGAGAGAACCGTACCCGACTAATCAGCTGGTGGCGAAAGCGGCGTATACAACCGCCTATTTATGCGCAAGTCAGCGGTCACGAGGCGTTGGTCTCTATGGTTTCTTTGGGGTTGGGTGTTGCGCTAATTCCTCAGGTGGTGTTAGAAAATAGTCCATTCGCACAGAGCGTGCAGATCTTAAATGTGGACGATGCGCCACCGCCCTTTGAAATAGGTTTAGTCGCGCAACAGCGCCGTTTAAGTGAATCAGTACTAGGTGCATGTTGGCAACTAGCGGCGCAACTGAAATAATGCCTAAGAGCATTCACTGTCGGTTCTATAAGCGTGATTAAAAGGACGCAATTTGTGAATGATTGTAATTATTGCTGATCTGTTAAAAGGGTGTTGCTAGCATGTCGAGACGTTTAATTTAGGGGTGATCTATGCTTTGCACGCACAGTCGACTATTGGCTATGTTTCTGATCGCTGCGGTGTTTAGCGCGCCGTCGGCACAAGGTGAGGAAGTCGCGCTAAATCAGTGGCATGTCGGCGCTAACATCGGCTACGGCAGCATGACCAATCCACTTCATGGTGGTGATAATCTGCCATTAATACTTATCCCCGATATCGCATACTATGGCGAGTCTTGGTATTTTGACAATGCGCAACTAGGCTACACCTTTGTTGAACACTCCGAACATGTGCTTAGTGTCGTCACTGAATTTAACCCTGAAACCCGTTTTTTTGTTGATTGGCACCCGAGCCGCGTCTTCGCTTTACAAGGGAATTCTTTCGCTAGTATGGAGATGGATGGCCCACGGGTCGTTGATATTCACGATGTACGAAAGCGTCAGTGGGCATTAGATGTAGGCTTGGAGTACCATTACTTTTCCAGTGCCGGGCAAGTCACCGTTAATGCGCTGGCGGATACCACCAGTGTCTATAATGGTTGGCGCGCGGATATTAGTTGGCGTAACAGTTATCGTATGCAGCGGTGGATCGTCGAACCGACGGTAGGTATCAAGTACGCTAATGCAGAAATGAATACCTACTTTTATGGCCTACAACAGCAAGAGGTGACCGGGCTAGATGCGTTGAGCCTAGGCAGCACTTTACAGCCCTATGCCAACATTGATGTCAGCTTTATATTGAATAAGCGCAATGCGCTGCGCTTTCATGTGGGTTATATTGACTACCATAGCCTAGCCAATGATAGTCCCTTGTTTGAGGAGTCGAGCGCAGTAACGGCCTTTATTGGCCTCAAGCACGTGTTTTAATATGATCAGCGCCGTTTTTGCAGCGACCTTAGTTAATGCCATGCAACTTAGCAGTACGCTTACGCTAAGTGATGCGGCATTGGTGATTGCTCCGCAATACTGTGTGGTTGCCGAAAAGGGGCAGGCGTGCGAAACGGCCATGCATATCCGCTGGCAACTACCGCAAGCGATGCCGGTGTGCTTGCGCGAGAACGAGCGAACCTTGCAATGCTGGCAAGACCAACGGCAAGGGCAGTGGCAGTATAAAGCCAAGGTTCAGTTACCGGCCATATACTCCCTTACCCATGCACAAACCGGCGAATTAGTCGTAGATACCCAACTGGAACTGCAAACGATGCAAAGCTCGCGTCGGCGCTTACGTTCGGTGTGGAGTTTTTTTTAATTCAGGAGTTGGCACATGGCGAACATACTCTTAGTTGAGGACGATTTGGCTCTACAAGAGCTAACCCGAGACTATCTGCAACAGAATAATTTACATGTCGCAGTGCTGTCTCGCGGTGACGAGGTGATGGACTACCTTAGTAAACACAAAGTGGATTTAATGATTTTAGATGTCATGCTGCCAGGCAAGGATGGCTTCACTGTGTGCCGCGAAGTACGTGATAAGTACGCGCTACCCATTTTAATGTTGACTGCCAAAGGCGAAGATTTTGACCAGGTCATCGGTCTTGAGCTAGGTGCAGATGACTATGTGATAAAACCTGCTGAGCCTCGAGTGCTGCTGGCGCGTATTACCGCACTGTTAAGGCGCACCCAAGAGCAAGATAAAAGCGTGCAAAGTGTAATTTTTGGCGAGCTGAAAATTGATAAAAATAGCCGCATTGTGACGTTGAAAGGGCAGGAAGTATCGCTGACCTCTCATGAGTTCGAGCTATTGTGGTTACTGGCAAGCAATGCCGGTGATGTACTGAGCCGCGAATATGTACACGAACAAATGATTGGCCGTCAGTACGATGGTTTAGATAGAACTGTTGATGTACGAATTTCACGATTACGCAAAAAACTAGGTGATAATAGTGATAAACCCTATAGAATAAAAACGGTATGGGGTCAGGGTTACCTGTTTGTAAGCGATGCGTGGAGTGAATAACTAATTTGGGCAAACTGTTCGTCAGCCTTTATCTATATATCATTGTATCCTTAGTGTTGGTGACCGGCGTAATCGAGCGCCTGTGGCCCGTTGATGAACAATCGACTCCGTTAGCGTTGGAGTTAGGCCATAACTTCAAAGCGCTGGCACAAAGCCCATTAGGGCGTCAATATATCCAAAGTCACTATCCTATGCGCACCATCGACAGTGGTGCCATCGCCTTGCCTGTTGAGCTACAAACTCGGATCGATAACAAAGAAGCTGTGCATGTGTATGACGCCAATGAGCATCTTATCTGGTATGTCCCTGTAGGCGACTTACAGCTTCTACAAGTGGGCCCAGTACGCTTGGAAAAGCCTGAAAAAGAAGGCTTCTTTTGGCCGTACCTGTTAGTGCTCTTGGTTGTTGGTGCGCCGGTGGGGCTGTGGAGCTTCATGTTGTGGCGGGATTTTAATAAGCTCAGCGAAGCCTGTGCCGAAGTAGATGGCCGCCGCGAGTTTCAGGTCAGTGACATTGGCCGCTCGTTTTTATTGCCCATTACCGATGCGCTGCAAGTGATGCAGCGACGTATTCACAGCTTGCTAGACGCACAACGTGAACTGACTTCCTCCGTATCCCATGAGTTTCGCACCCCTCTAGCGCGTCTTAAATTTGCCTTGGCAATGGTTGAGCAGGGCGCCGATGAAAAACAGCGCAAGTATGTGCAGTCGATGACCGGTGATGTTACCGAGCTGGAAAATTTAGTCAGTGAAATGCTGCATTATGCGCGCTTGGACGCGCAAAGTCCGAGTTTAGAATCTCATCTAGTGGATTTGAATGAGCTGATGGAATCACTGGTAGACAAGCTCAATTTTGATAGCGCAATTGCAATCTCAGTAATTTATGAACAGCCTAATTTGTATCGTTGCGATCCACACTTTATCAGCCGTGCATTTCAAAATATTTTAGGCAACGCCATTAAACATGCCCACAGTCGTATAGAAGTGCGCCTCCAAGCCAGCGAGGAGCAATGTATCATCAGTGTCGAAGATGATGGCGAGGGGATCCCTGATAGTAAACGAGCAGATATCTTTAAACCATTCATTCGCTTGGATAAAAGCCGTGATAAACGCACTGGAGGCTACGGCCTTGGTTTGGCTATATGTGGCAAAATTGTTCATTGGCACCAAGGAGAGATCAGTGTCGACGACAGTCCACTGGGTGGGGCACGCTTTACCATCACATTACCGTTTATCAAAGGCAAAACCCTTGGCTTAGACTAGCCAAATACAGACACTGCCTTACTCACCTTGCGGTACTATCACAACAAGAACGACGGCAGATACCCCCTAGCGCGGTGAATCCATCGCCTTGCTTTGCATAGGCGTTGCTTTGGTGCCATTTAACAACATCCCCAGCACGGTATATCTCACGCCGAAATGGTAGCTGATAAAACCTATCAACAACGTGGTACTAAGTGAAATAGTGAACTTGGCTAAGGCTGGAAGTAGGGTATTGCTGAGTGGTATTTGCACGCACATTAATACTGGAATGTGCATAAGGTAAATCCAATAGGAAGCGTCGGAGATGTAGCGGCTATACTCATTGTATTGGTTCAGCCAGCGATAGCCCGCTAAATATGCCACAGCGGTGCAGCTTAATATGGCGAGGGTTTGTACTACAACTAACAACAGGTTGATATGCGCTACGCGAGTTTCACCGGTATTTACGGCAATCCTTACTTGTTCAAGGCTCGGTGCTTCAGGTAATAGGTAAAAATACGCGCCCACGGTTAAACAGGCAACGAGCACGAGCGGCTTAAAATAACGCAGCGCAGCTAATACGGTATTGTGGTGATGGTATAAACTTGCACCTAGCATAAACAAAAGCCCATAGGTGCAATAAGCCCAAAGTTGCGGCTGTAAGGTGTGGGGTGCAGGGAAGGGCACGACTAAGTGAGCCATCCCAGCACTTATTACAACGGGTAACGCAACCACTATAAATACCGGCTTAACAACCACCTCAAGCAACTTGCTTATTAACCGCTGATTTTTATTCAGCAGCCAAAACAGTGCACAGAATTGCATCAAGTACCATAAAAACCATAGATGCATAGTGTTGATCTGCGGCTCTTTCACGGCCATCAACAGATTTACTAACGGCGGGGGATGGTCACTGAACTCTACTCCCCATACCATTAATTGAAATAGCACCAGCAGCGTCAGTGGCAAAAAAATAACAAAGGGTAGCAGCACGCGCTTGGAGCGGTTGCGAATAAAATGACCGTTACCGCGTTTAGTCACTAAAATAGCGGCACAGAACCCAGCGATAACAAAAAACAGTGGCATGCGAAATAGGTGTGTCCACATGGCGAGATAGTCAAACAGCACATGTTTTTTGGTATCGACACTCAGCCACATATTGTGAAAATAAGGGCCATAGGCCAAGGCGGCGTGGAACACGACGCCAAGTAATAACGCTAAGCCCCGTAAATTATCAATATAATGAAAACGCTGCTGCATTCGACATTCCTAACACTTCCCTGTTCCTTTAATGCTAACACTGAGTGGGCGTGTATGACCACTGCTGAACCACGCTTATGCCATTGAAAATGAACCTCCCTCGATCAGCCTAACCCAAAATGTTTTATGTTTATCGTAAAATATATTTTGACAAACATTGTTTTTGGTCGTAATTTAGTCAGCATGAAAATACGCATAAACCTTGATGTAGAGTTAGCAAAGAAAAAGATGTCACTCACGGAATTGTCGCAAAGAATAGGCATTTCGATGACCAACTTATCTTTACTCAAAAATGGCAAAGTAAAGGCGATTCGCTTTAGCACCTTGGCTGCGATCTGTGATGTATTGCACTGTCAGCCCGGTGATATTTTGGTCTACGAGCGTGATGCTGATTACTTAGATAATGATAAATAAAATCTCAGGAGCAGATATGTTAAACCGTGATCTCGTTATCCCGGCTATCGCTACGGTATTGCTAGCGATTCTATTTCCACTATATTGGAGCAACCTATATGGCCACGCGTTTGATGGCTTTGACACCGCATTTCAACACGACCTTTATAGCCTGTCTTGGTCCGATGCCTTGTTTATGGTGATTGGTGCTCTTGAGATCTATATTTATTGGACCCTGGCGAGAGTATTAAAAAATCATTTGAGTTTGCGCTTGGCACGGACAATGCTCATCATCTTGGCGTGTATTGTCGCTATATTTCACGCCACCATACTCTTTGATCTGTACTTTGCGATAACAGGCCAGGAGATGCAGCCTGAAACGTTTTCAAATAGTGCGGTTGTTGCCCTATTTATTGCCGGTGGTTGCTTGTTACTGTACAGCGTTTTCGCTATTGCCTTGGCACTTATCTTGTTAGTTGAGACAGCTCGTGATCAAGTGTTGCTAAAAGTCTTCGCAATCATGCTACTCATTATTGCTACTTTGCAGCTGACGATGGTGTTTGCCTACGTGAACTTGCTGCTATTCCCGATGGCACTTATTGTGCTAACGCTATTTTTCAGTAAAAAACCAGACACGCTGGAGGTGGTGTAACAGTGCAGTACTGACATACATACCACGGCTCGGCGCCCTCGGCGCTGAGCGAGCATTTCGGCTTATGTCTTTAGCCAGTCCATCCTAATTGTCGTCCGGTTGTTATCCTTTATATACGATTGCTCGTGCGCGCAGTGCTTATTCGCATCTTAATGCTCACATCGGTGATGTGAACAGTGTGAGCCCTCAGCGGGTTTCTTACGTACCTGTTTAATTTATTTTAATTTGTGATTTTAAAAAAACTTATAAATACCATTGATTGTTATTTGAGTATCCCTATAATGACAGCAATTAAAATGAGAATGATTCACATCTTTAGTGGGATAACAACATGACATTGCGTAAATCTTTAGTTGCTAGTGCCGTGCTAGCTGCCACCCTAGGTTTAACTGGCTGCGGTGGTTCATCAGATTCATCAGATAACACCACTCCAGAACAACCAACAAATAATCCACCCACCGGTATTAGTTTCTTGGACGAGTCATCAGTGAAAGATGATGTAGTGGGTGATGAAGTAGGCGCGTTGAGTGCCACTGACGACGCTGATTCTGGTTTTACCTATACGCTGAGCGCTGATGAAGCACGTTTTGAAATTGTTGACGGTAATACCCTCAAGCTTAAAGACGGTATTGCTCTGAACTACGAGCAGCAAACTGAGGTTAGCGTAAACATCAAAGTGACCGATGCGGGGGGGTTAAGCTATGAAGATGAACTGACCGTAACGGTTGCCGATGTGGCCCCTGAAGCAGGTGTTAACCTTTATGAGTTCGATTCTAAACTCGGAAGCGGTTCCTCGGTGAGCTACACCGGACAGATCGCTCGCCATGCCCTAAGCGCAGAAATCAAAAACTACATTGGCCAACTCACTGGTGACTTTGTAACCACGAACAGCCTGACCGGCGATGCAGTAAAAGCGCAGTTGATGGCATTGTGGGGAGACTATGAAGCCATCAAAGACGGCAGCCTTAACTTCGCAGATGGCATTGAGACAAAGCAAAACTCTTTTGCTCAAATCTCTTCATCGGGTAAAGAGCTTAGCGGCAAAGTCGCTGGTGCAGACGCAGCGAAAATGCATAAAGACTGGCTTGCAGCCGGTAGCTTTGTGGGATGGAGCGAATTTGGTGCCGAGGCCGCAACACCTGAAGGGTTAGTGTTTCATTATTTCGACCTGCTAGCGGCAAACATTGATAAATACAATGCAGGTGAGCTGTTGGTTGACCCAGCGGGCAATCAAATCACTAAGTTGTACATTACTGAAACTGGTCTTGACCTCAATCAGCTTATTCAAAAGCACACCCTAGGCGCATTGATGTTCTCTCAAGGCACTGATGACTATCTGGATGAGGGTCTGACCACCGACAATATCGTGGCGCAAAAAGACGGTGGTTTATACACCACGCTTGAGCACCAGTTTGATGAAGGTTTTGGTTATTTCGGTGCGGCGCGCAATTACCTAGAGTACAGCGACGATGAAATCGCCGGTAAGGGCGGCCGTGATGGTTTTGCTAATGGTTACAACGATTACGACAGCAATGGTCAGATTGACCTAGCTGCAGAGTATAACTGGGGTAACTCAACGAACGCCGCTAAGCGTGACCGTGGCGCGACAGTGACCACTGACTTCACCGCAGCAGCGATGAACGCCTTTATAGCCGGGCGTAAAATCATCAACGATAATGTCGGCAGCGAGCTTAGCGACGCGCAAATGGATGAGTTATTGGCGCACCGTGATATCGCCGTTGCCAATTGGGAAAAGGCGGTTGCCGCTACGGTTGTGCACTACATCAACGATACGATGGCTGATTTAGATGAAATTAGCGATGGTGACTACAGTGCCGACAACTTTGCCGACTTAGCTAAGCACTTTGGTGAGATGAAAGGCTTTGCGTTGAACTTCCAGTTCAGCCCATTCTCTCCTTTTAATGACGATGCCAATGCCGGTAAGTTCGCCGAGTTACACGCGCTATTTGGTGACGCACCAGTCACCGGCGACGCTGATGCCATTGCCGCATACAAGGCTGACCTAGAAACAGCTCGTGACTTGATGCAACAAGTGTACGGTTTCAACGCTGAGAATGTTGCCAACTGGTAAGGCTCAGCAGCATGGCCTAAGGCCAGCATAAAGATCATAAAAGGTTAGCTTTTAGGCCTCGGCTTAATGCTAGCCTTTTTGTCGTTTAAATCCCCTAGTGGGATACCTAGCAAGTGGGAAGGTAGAATGAAAAAAGCAATCCTCAAGCAGGGCGCTCTGGCCCTCGCTGTGGCATTCGCTCTGGGCGGCTGTGGTGAGAGCACCTCAAGCTCGCAAGGCGCCGGTTTTAATGACAGTGGCAGCGGTGAGCCAACCTCACCGACCGAGCCGACCAGCTTTGATGAAGCGGCGCTGGTGGCAAGTTTAGTTGATAACGTGATCACCCCGGCGTTTACTTTATTTCATCAGCAAGCACAAGCGCAGCAAAGTGCGATTGCCAGTTATTGTGAGTTAGAAAAAGCCAGCGTACAAAGTAGCTCGGAGCAAGCGCAAACGGCCATGCTTGAAGCCCAAGATGCATGGTTAGATGCCATGGGCGCTTGGCAGCAGGTAGAGATGATGCAAATGGGACCGCTTTTGACCAACAACGGCGAGCTGCGTAACCGTATTTATTCGTGGCCTGCTATTAGCCGCTGTGGCATTGACCAAGATGTGGTGTACCACCAAGACGGCGTCATTAATAACGACCCTGAGCGACCATACGATATCAGTGCCCGTACCGCCACACGGCGTGGTCTTTTTGCATTGCAACATGTGCTCTTTAATGAGCAGTATGATCACCATTGTAGCGTTGCTAATGATGCCTTAGCGGATTGGAATAGCCTCACTGTGCTGGCGCGTAAAGTGGCGCGCTGTGAGTATGCTGTCACCGCAGCAATGGATGTGCACAACTCCAGTGCTGAACTGTTGGAAAAATGGCAGGGCGACAATGGCTTTGCCGCCGAGCTCAAATCAGCGGGGCAAAGCGGGTCGCAGTTTGAATCTGCCCATAGCGCCCTGAATCACATCTCTGATGCAATGTTTTATTTAACCGAAGTGGTCAAAGATAAAAAGTTGGCGGAGCCCATAGGGATTTTACCGAACTCCTGTGGTACGTCTGCGTGTCCACAGGATGTAGAGAGCCTCGATGCTAAAAGCTCATTGGCGAATATCAAAGCCAACTTGCTCGCCTTTGAAGCCCTAGTCGTGGGTCAACGCCAGGGCGAGCCCGCGTTAGTGGGTTTCGACGATTACCTTGATGATGAGCAAGCAAGCGCCACTAAGGAGCGTATGCTGCAAGGGATCAGTGACACTAAAGCGGCGATTGCGGCAATTGAAAGTGACTTAGCCACTGCATTACTTGATAACGAAGAGCAGGTACGTGAAGTGCACACCCAAGTTAAAGCCATTACCGATGAGTTGAAGAACGACTTTATCAATGAGCTGGCACTTGAGTTGCCGACCACTTCGGCGGGTGATAACGATTAAGGATCATGATGAAACACAGTAAACTTGCCTTAGCCGTGAGTATTGCGGCATTTGGATTGAATGCTTTTGCTGCTGATAAAGAGCTCGAGCATATACAGATTATTAGCCACCACGACAAACTGCGCACCGAAGCAGGCTCGGCCACCTTAATAGGTGAAGCGCAGCTCGAAGAGTTTGAATTTGACGATATTCACCGCGTGCTATCACAGGTACCCGGAGTCAACATACGCGAAGAAGACGGCTACGGCTTGCGCCCGAATATCGGCTTTCGTGGAGTGACGCCAGAGCGTAGTAAGAAGATCACCATTTTAGAAGACGGGGTGTTGATTGGTCCGGCTCCTTATTCTGCGCCTGCCGCTTACTACTTCCCGTTAACCACGCGGATGACGGCGGTGGAGGTCTTTAAAGGGCCTGCAGCGATAAAATATGGCCCACAAACTGTGGCCGGAACACTGAATATGGTCAGCCGCCAAGTGCCAGATTATCGTATTGGTGGCGTCGATTTATCTGCCGGTGGAGATGGCTACAAAAAAGCCCATGCTTATTATGGCGACCGCCAAGGCAATCTTGGCTTTTTAGTCGAAGGGGTGCACTTACAAAGTGATGGCTTTAAAGAGCTCGATGGCGGCGGTGATACCGGCTTCGATAAAGACGATTTACTGGTCAAAGTGGATTATCAGCTGGATGGCCAGCGTTTCGACCAGCGTTTTGAGGTCAAGCTTTCTTACGCCGATGAACTCTCCGATGAGACCTATTTAGGTCTGACCGACGCCGATTACAAGGCTAACCCTTATCGCCGTTATGCCGCATCTCAGCCGGCACAAATGGATACTAAGCATACGCAAGTGATGTTTACCTATCAGCTAAGCGCTGAAGATGTAAACCTAACAACCCGGGTTTACCGTAACGATTATGAGCGCGCCTGGTTAAAGCTAAATAGCCTGTCTAACAGCAATGCTAGCTTGTCTGATATTTTGGCAAACCCTGAGCAGTTTGCTGGTCAATATCAGGTGTTAGGTGGCCAGCGCGATTCTGTGCTCGCCGGTGAAACCAATTACTTTTTAAATATGGGCACCAATGACCGTGAGTACTACTCACAAGGCATTCAGCTCGATGGTGATTGGCAAGTACCGCTGTTTGGCTTGCAGCACACAGTCTCGTTTGGGGTTCGTTTCCACCAAGATGAGATTGAGCGTAATCACTATGAAGACACCTATGCCATGGTTGATGGCGTTAATACTGCCATCGCCGAGACCCGCCGGTTCACCACCGAGAACACCGAAAGCACCGATGCCTGGTCGGTGTATATAGAAGATCAGGTGACCATCGATAAGCTAACCTTAGGTGTTGGCGTGCGCGGCGAGTTGATGGACATGACCTATCAAAATGATAAGTCGGGTTTTGCTGATGATTGGCAACAAAAGACCACCCGTGTATGGTTGCCAGGGATCAGCGGCTTTTATCAGTTAGATGATAACAGCGGCTTGCTGTTTGGTGTTCACCAAGGCTTTGTTCCTGCTAGCCCGTCAGCGCCAGTGCGTGATGGCGAAGACGAGTTTGAAAAAAGCGTGAACTATGAATTTGGTGGTCGTTATAACGACGGCATCACCCAATTTGAAATGGTCGGCTTTTTCAATGACTACGCTAATCTAATTGAAAGCTGTGGCCAGTCAAATTGCGGCAGCCAAGGTCAGCTTGATCAAGAATTCAGCGGTGGCGAGGTCGATGTGTGGGGAGTCGAGTCGCAAATAGCTCAGACCTATCCGTTAAATCTGCAACTCGATATTCCTATGAGTTTGACTTATACCTATACGCAAAGTGAGTTCAAACAAGCGTTGTTCTCTGAATTTGTGCAGTGGGGTTACATTCGCCCTGGCGATAGGCTGCCTTATTTGCCAACGCACCAAGCGACGCTCAGTATCGGGTTGGCACATAAAGGTTGGGCGGTTGATATGCTCATTAAGTATGTCAGCGATATGCCAGAAACAGCGGGCGTCGGTTACGAGGGCTTTGATGTCGCCTTAGCGGGTCAAGAAGTGCCGGCAACGACGGTGGTTGATATCGCGGCTCATTATGAGCTTGGCCAATATGGCCGCGTGTATGCCAAGGTAGATAACCTGTTTGACCAAGACAACATCGTCAGCCGTCGCCCTTATGGGGCGCGACCGGGTAAACCACGGACGCTGTCGCTTGGTTATAAATACCAGTTCTAAGAGGGTCGGGCCATGCTAGAGACTATTTGGCAAAGCATTGCGCAAACGCCGGATTATCTGTTTGACGCTAATAAGCGTATTTTTATTGGTTACAGCATCATGGCCCTTATCTTAGCTGCGCTTGCTTATGGCTTGCGTAAGAGCAAGAAATCAACACGTGGCTTTTTTCGCTATGTGTTTGCCAAAAAAATCTGGTGGGCACCCAGTGCCCGCCAAGACTATCAGTTATGGATTTACAACCGTGTGCTTAAGGCACTGTTGTTTACGCCTATTATCTTGACCATGGTGCCAGTGGCGCTGGCCACAACGGAGTTATTAGAGGGCGCGTTTGGTTTGCGAGCGCCGATGCCGTTGAGTGAAACCAGCGTGGTCATCATTTTTACCGTATTGCTGTTTTTAGCCGATGACTTTTCACGGTTTTTACTGCATTACGCACTACACAAGGTGCCTTTTTTGTGGCATTACCACAAGGTACACCATTCTGCTAAAGTGCTGACCCCTTTCACCATTTATCGCTCTCACCCGCTAGAGAGTTACCTTTATGCCTGCCGTATGGCGCTCTCACAAGGGATGGTGGTCGGTGTATGCTACTACTTATTCGGGACTAAGTTATCCATGGTGGATATTCTCGGTGCTAACATTTTTGTGTTCGCTTTTAATGCCATGGGGTCAAACTTGCGGCATTCGCATGTGTGGCTGAGTTGGGGGCGCCATGTTGAAAAATGGTTGATTAGTCCTGCGCAACATCAGATTCATCACAGCGACAATCCGCAGCATTTCGACACTAACCTAGGGTCTGCCTTAGCCATATGGGACCGGTTATTTGGTACCCTCATTCGTGCCGATGAAGTGGGCAAGATCAGTGTCGGGGTGGGTCAATACGATGCCGGGCATGATTCTATCTGGGCTATTTACACCAAGCCGGTGCGCGATTCTTTCGCAAGTCTAAAACCTAAGCGTAAAGCGGATGCTTTGAAAAAGCCAGTAGCATAAAAGGTAAGGTAGAGGAATAGGCTGGCGACGGGCATTGCCAGCCTATTAAATGAGGGAGTAGGCCCTCAGAAAGTAGTTAGTGGTAGGCGCTGCGCTTGGCAAAACCTAACTGATGTAGATGATTGATCAAGGCCGGGTCGTCTAAGCGCTCTGGGGTGCTGTCACCGCGCAGGGCATGATCTTTTGGCACTTGATAGACATCGAGCATTTTTTGGAATAGTACGTAACGTAAAAATTCCGGGGTCACACCTGAGTCTTGGATATCGTCGAGCTGCGACTGCAATTCACGCATTTGCTGCTTATCAAGTTTGCTGTGCGTTGCTTGCTTATTGTCGATGGTCATAATCAACCTCCTACACACATCGGCAATTGCATATTAACGAATGTAATCTGGTTGCCTTTGCTAAATTCTGTGTTAAAAATAGTGACTTACATCACTGTATAGACCTAGTTTACTCCTTTTTTTGCGGTTATTACCAACAACCGTGTAAAGCTTTGTAAATAGCGCCACACCTGTATTCGGAACGTTCCAAGCTTGGTGACAAGGTACAAAATTGATAAGTAAGTGATAACTAAATAAAACGCGTTATCACTTACCTAAAAGCGGGATTATTTAAGAAAGTGAAATTTTCTCTTTGACATGCTCAGCGAAACCACTACCGGCCTCAAGGTAGAAGTTGTAAGTAGAGTTTACGCCCAATTCCTCGAGCTCTTTTTGCTGATCTGGGTAATTTGCAATGGCGGTAACTTGCCCCTCATAGCCCGAAGCTTGTAACTGTTCTAAGGCGAAGATATTTTGATTGTGCTTGGGCATGGCTAACATCACCATTTCCACCTTCGCATGGTTCAATCGTTGCCAAAAATCAGGATCGGTGGCATCGGCAGTGACCACTCGACGCCCGCGCTTGACATGACGAGCCACCACTTCGGGTTTAATATCGATCCCCGCCACCGCTTGAGGGAAGCTCTGGGCTATAGTCTCATAGGCACCGGTGCCTATGCGGCCCATGCCAAAAATAGCGATGCGGGTATTGTGTAGATTCACAGGTAGCTCTTCTGGCAGCCGCGAGTCACTTTCAAAAGGCAGTAGCCAACGCTCTATTTTTACATAGATATCATTGGCTCTGGCATTTAACGGTGAAGCAATCACGAAGGTAATGGCGACCGCCGTGGCAACCACAGCTAGCCATTGTGACGACAGCCAACCACTGCTTGCGGCTAGCGCACAGACAATAAGACCAAACTCACTGTAGTTGGCAAGCGTAAAAGCACTCAATAGGGAAGTACGCGCACGTAGGCGCACAGCATTAGTCAGCACATAATAAAGCGCGACTTTAAAGACCAGCACAGAGACCACCAAGATAGCTGCAACCAATGCACTGGCGGTAAGCTCGGCATTAAGACCTATGGTTAAGAAAAAACCAACCAGGAGTATATCTTTAAAGCTCAGTAATGACTTAGCGAGTTCCCCCGCTTTTTTGTGGCTGGCAAACATCATTCCTAAGATCAAGGCCCCTAAATCACCTTTGATGCCTGCAAATTCAAAAGCTTGGTAACCGGCGACAAGTGCGAAAAAGAAGCCAAACAGGGGCAGTAGTTCGCCGTGCTTGGAGCGGTTTAATATCCAAAACATGACTGGGCGCATCAGTGGCAACACCACCACCAGGGCAATTGCCCAGTAATTGGGTAGTTTGCCAGTACTGGCTACTAAAAATAGCACCGCGAAGATGTCTTGCATGACCAGGATGCCGATAGATATTTTACCATGGAGGCTCGACATCTCACCGCGATCTTCAAGCACTTTGACGGCAAAAACGGTACTGGAGAAACTAAACGCAAAGCCAAGCAATAATGCGGTTTGCCAGTTCAGGTCGATAAAGAGGGGCAGGGCGAACACCCCGAGCAGTAGCAAAAAGCCACAAAACAATGCGGTACTAATAATAATGTGGGCACTGGCGGGGAGCCACACTTGCACTTTCATCAGGCTCGATACTTTGAGCTTCAAGCCTATGCTAAACAACAATAGGGTGATCCCCAACGCGGCGATTTGATCCAATAATGCAGTGGTTTTATAGCCAGCCATATGTAAGACAAATCCGGCTACCAAAAAGCCGACCATAGGAGGAAGTTTCACTTGATAGGCGGCAAAACCACAAACAAAGGCAACGGCAAAAAAGATCAGTTCCATAAAAGTGTTATCTTAGTGCAGGTGTAATCAGTGTAACTAATTGTAGAAGTTATTGAAAATACTATGTATGCCAGGGCCCATTTCCTCTCGCTTTAATCGTGATTGAAGTTTTTTTATGGTTTGCATAAGTTTTCACTGACAAGGGTGCGCAATTGTGGTTAAGATGCAATAAAGGATTCATTAACAGGAGAAGTGATGTTTAAAAAAATCCTGGCCTCTGTAGGAATTGGTGCCGCGAAAGTCGATACGGTACTACAAACTGAGCATTTACACCCCGGGCAAAAGTTTCATGCCGAAATCATTATAAAAGGGGGTGAAGTAGAACAAGATATTTCTGGTTTGGAATTGGCCTTGATGACCCGCGTAAAAGTAGAGTCAGATGATGGCGACTACTTTACGAATCATATTATTGAAAAGTGGCGTGTGGGCGAGAAGCTGACCTTACAACCTGGTGAAGAAAAACGTATTCCGTTTGAAGCACGATTGCATTCTGAAACTCCGATCACCGAATTTATCGCCGGTTACAACCAAACCCATGTATGGATTCAGACAGGTTTAAATATCGATTTGGCCATTGACGCCAGCGATCGCGATCCGTTGCATATTTACCCTAACGAAGCTGTTAAAGCCTGTATGCAGGCAATGGATAGGCTGGGCTTTAGGTTAATGAAAGCCGATGTTGAAAAAGGCTATTTGCGCGCACCGAGCTTCCATTCTACCTCGGGCTGCTATCAAGAACTTGAGTACCGACCGCAAAGCGGCGGCATGTTTGGCATTCAAGAGGTTGAGCTATCGTTTGTCCCCGAAGCACATAAAACGCATGTTTTAATTGAGCTAGATCGCGCGTTTCGCTCCGACGGGTACATTGATTTGACCATAGAGCACGATCATGTGAATTTATCACAGATCTGCGACCAATTAGAGCGCTTAATTCACTAAGTTAGCAGAACAACAAAGCGTTAAGCCCAGCACCGCTGGGCTTTTTTAATGGGATATTAAGTATGACGATACACTGGCTATGTAAAGGCTTTGATGAGCTGACAACCACCGAATTATTTACTTTGATGCGTGCTCGTGTTGATGTTTTTGTCGTCGAGCAGAACTGCCCCTATCCAGAACTGGACGATGGCGATACTGATGCCAATAGCAAACATATTTTAGGGTATCAGAACAATCAATTGTGTGCTTATGCGCGTTGTATCGACAAGTCAGAAAGTGTCGCTATCGGACGCGTGCTCGTGCTGCCGCATGCACGAGGACAAGGGGTAGCCCAGCGCTTAATGCAGCATGCTCTAGGCGTGTGTGAGCAGTTTTTTAGTGAACGTCCGGTGATGTTAAGTGCGCAGACCTATTTACTTGGCTTTTATCAGCAATTAGGGTTTGTTACGCGTGGGTCGCCTTATCTGGAAGACGGCATTGAGCATCAGGATATGTATTTGTATAAGCGCTAACCCCCGCCACTTTTAGGTAGCGCCCGCTAAAGTTGCTTAATGGCTCATATCACCTACCTTTAGGGAATAAAAGTAACTAGCAGATGATAAGCCACCGGCTGGGTATTACAACGTCAGTGACTCAATGGAGGGCGATTTGAGTGCAACAAACACCCCGATGGAACCGGATACTGAAGAGGTCGAAGAACACCTAAGAGAAGCTATCGACGATAGCACTGTCTTAATAGTCGAAGACAATGATGCCGACTTTGATTTACTGCGGGAGGTGCTATCCCCTCATTTCAATGTTAAGCGCTGCCGTGATGGTGAAGCTGCGCTGCGACTTATTATGGACATTGCCCCGCATATTGTGATCACCGAATTTAGTTTGCAAGGCATGGACGGTATTGTTTTATGTCAGCGAATTCGAGAGCACAGCCGTTTTGATGATATTCCGGTATTAATGGTCAGCAGTGAGGAGCATGCCCAGCGCGAAGTTGATTTTTGGGATGCTGGGTGCAGTGACTTTGTGCGTAAGCCCTACAGCTTAACGACCTTGTACAAGCGAGTAATGCACCATTTAAAATACAAGAAAATGCTCGATGAATACAAAGAAGCGGCCATGGTTGATTCACTCACAAAAGTGTTTAATCGCCGCTACCTTGAGTCCACCATGCTGCAATTATCCAGTCGCCATGAAACACCGGAAATATCGGCCTTGCTGATTGATGTGGATTGGTTCAAAAAGTACAACGACAGCTACGGCCACCTCGCCGGGGATGCGGCGTTGGTACAGATCGCTGAAGTACTCACGCGCAGCTTAATGCGCTCGACAGACTTTGTAACCCGCTTAGGAGGGGAGGAGTTCGCGGTTATTTTGCCGCATACCGATGCAAGCGGAGCACAACTTATCGCAGAGCGGGTGCTCGCCGGTGTCAGGGCGTTAGCCTTACCTCATAAACACTCGGACTATCACCGTATTAGTGTCTCTGTTGGCGGGATCACTTGTGGATTTGCACCTGAGGACTGGCGCAGCATGATTAAACAAGCAGATGAAAACCTATACCAAGCAAAAGCACAAGGACGAAATAAAGCGATATGTACTGTTGAGCAGGGGAGTCAGCCGCAGTAAATCAATGCGGCTGACTAGCTAGGCTGTTAGCGCAGCGAGTTGATGAATACCAAGGAAATACAAATGGGGCAAACGAACTTGATATACCAAGGCCAGATTTTCCAGAACCAGCTATTCGCTGCCTCAGGGCAACCAGACTGAATTTCTTTGAGCAGTGAGGCTCGATGCCAAATCCATCCCACAAAAACACAACACATAAGTCCAAGTAGGGGCTGTCCGAAGCGCGTTGTTAGCGCAATCACGAAGCCAAATAGTTGCTCAAAGTTGAAAATGATGGTGAAGCTCACCAAACAAATCAGTACGCCGATCACCCAGGTTGCTGGGCGGCGGTTAAGGCCAAACTTCTCAACGGTATAAGACACAGGTGCTTCAAGCATGGAAATAGACGAGGTTAGCGCGGCGATACTCATCAAGGCGAAAAAGGCAAAACCCACATACAGCCCCGCACTTCCCATGGAGTCAAAAAGTGCCGGTAACACTTGAAAGACCAGCGTGTCTTCAGAAAGTAACTTGCCAGAGGCATCAAATATTTCAACACCTTGGGCTTGTGCTACGTACATCGCTGGGATTATCAAAAGGCCAGCAACAAAGGCTATAAACACGTCAATTAAGGTAACCGATGCACCTAGGGTAACGAGGTTTTCGCTTTTAGAAATATACGAGCCATAAATGATCATCACACTGGTGCCCAACGACAGCGAGAAGAATGCTTGGCCTAAAGCACTGACTAACAGCGCCGGTTCAAATAGCGCAGAGAAGTCAGGCAGCAAGTAGTTCTTTAATCCTTGTGTAGCGCCTTCTTGGCTCATTACGTAGGCGATCAGAGCGAATAAAATCGCCAGTAACGCTGGCATCAATCGTTTCGACCACTTTTCAATGCCATTTTCAACGCCCTTACTAATGATCATCACGGTCAGGAGAATAAAGCCGCCTGCAAAGAGTAAGTTGCGTGACTGTGACTGGCTAGTTAGCCAATTGGCAGCCTCGCTCTGCCCGGCTAGTTGCGCTACCGGCTCAGCAGTGAAGCTGATCATCCAACCCGCCACTATGGCGTAAAAGCTTAAAATTAACCCCGCACAAATGATGCCGCCAAAGCCAACAATAAAGGCTAAGGGGTGTTGCCAGCGATGGTTCGACACCTTCTTAAGCGACGCCACCGCATTGGCCTGACCATAGCGACCAACGACCAATTCCGCCATCAGTGCGGGATAGGCTAAGCAAAACGCCAATACTAAATAAGCCAATACAAAAGCAGCCCCGCCATTGGAGGCTGTTTGGGTGGGGAAGCCCCAAATATTACCGAGTCCGACCGCTGAGCCAGCAGCGGCCATTATAAAACCAAAACGGGAGCTAAACTCCCCACGCGACGCACTCATATTATTATATTTCTCTGTAGGTGAACGGCGCTCCCAATCTACTGTAATTTCCATGAAATAAAAAGCTCACGGGGGCATTTATTGCCCGTATAGCAGGGTAAAGCGCGCTGTACATAGAAAAAAGGTCGCCCATCATAAAGGGCCGTAATCTCGCTGTTTGAGCTTATTTGCGACCAAGTGTGATTCAGTGTAGGGGATGTAAATTGAAGGTTACAGAGGTAATTTAAGGGTGAATTTTGCCCCGCCTAAAGAATTTGATTCACTCACTACTAAGTAGCCGTGATGCCAGACCATGACTTTTTGACATATGGCCAAGCCTAATCCATAACCCTGCGCAGAGCGGTGTTTGGCACTTTGATAGAAAGGTTTTAATATTGCTGCACGTTCTGCCTGAGGGATCCCGGGGCCATCATCCTCAATCGTAATCGCTAGAAAGTGACCGTCAATATCTGCACAGACGGTTACTGATTGGCGTGCATAGCGAAGAGCATTACCCAAAATATTAATCAATGCTCGCGCTAGCCAGTGCAGGTCGGCGTTTATTTTTAATGCATTTGAGCAGCGTACCTCAATATGTTGCCCATTGGCCTTCGCTTGCGCTTGTAATTGCTCGCAAATATCGTGCAAGTAGAGCGACGCGCTTGTTTGGCTATAGGTTAATTGTTGAGTTTGCTGTTGCAGAGCCGCGTAGCTCAGGTAGCTGTTTAGCATCGACTCCATGGTGTCTAAATCTTTTTCCATACGCTGGAGGTAGCGCTGTTGCGCGCCCTGGTCGTCACTTTCAATTGCCGCATCCAAGCCAAAGCGCAGGCAGGCAATGGGTGTACGAATGTCATGAGAGAGGCTCGACGCCATCAGTTTATTCTCATCCAGTAGCGCATTAATTTGCTCCGCCATGGCATTGAAGCGTCGCTCTAATTGTGTGGTATAGCTCCAGCGGCTGGCGCTAATACGTTTTTCTAAATGACCGTCAGCAAACTGCTGGGTTACATTAGAGAGCACACTAATACGGCGGGTGAGGGGGATAAGAGGGAGCCACATACACAAACTGACCCCGGTGTAGAATAACACCGTGAGTAGCAAGTCATGATCTGCCGCTTTGGGTTTGGGTAGGCGCATGGTGAGGTGCTTCCCATTCAAGCTGTCGGCAGCGCGCACTAAATAAAGGCCCTGGTTATCGGCAAGTACTAGTCCGGAATTACTATACAGCTGGGTGATTAAAGAAGGGGGAAGGGCTAACGTGGCGTTATTCTCAAGACCGATATCGAGTTTGAAGTGTTGGTTTAGCGCATCCAATCCTTGCTGCTGATTTTTCGCCTCGTACTCACTCAGGTAAGAGACCATCCCTGCAAGCACTTGCCGTTGTTGTGTGAAGTCATCCTGTTGCGTTGGGCCACTAGCGAAGCTGTCGATAAGCCAGCTTAGCAACACCACAGAAATTAACGCTGTGCACAACAAAGATAAGTACAGTTTTTTCATATAAACGCACGATTAGGAGCTAACTCCATGCATCCTTCACTAACAAGTACCCTTTGCCCCATATGGTTTTAATGCGCTGCGGCTTGTTGCCATTGTCATTAAAGTGTTTGCGCAGCGCCGAGACCACCACATCAATACTGCGGTCAAGGCCATCGTATTCTCGTCCCTTAACGGCACGAAACACGGAATCTCTGTCTACCACTTCACCGGCATGCTGGGCAAGGTAACAGAGCAAGGCAAATTCGGCATTCGACAGTGCCACCTCGTTATTGTTAAAACTGACGCGTCGCGCTTCAGTATCGATTCTCAGACCGCCCATTTGAATGCTCTCGCGTTCTTTTTTGGGCGGTTGCTCGTCGCTGCCAGGGCGTAACGCCGCTTTAATGCGAGCCAGCAGAACT
The DNA here is from genome assembly GCF_001293805.1 of Pseudoalteromonas sp. SW0106-04. Classification (NCBI taxonomy): domain Bacteria; kingdom Pseudomonadati; phylum Pseudomonadota; class Gammaproteobacteria; order Alteromonadales; family Pseudoalteromonadaceae; genus Pseudoalteromonas; species Pseudoalteromonas sp. SW0106-04. Next base: position 167,993 of record NZ_BCAI01000004.1, read on the forward strand.
CGAGGGCGTACCGGCTTGGCGATATAGTCGCTAGCACCCACCTCAAGGCCGATGACTTCATCTAATTCATCATCGCGCGCAGTCAACATAATAATCGGCTGCTGATAAAATTGCCGTAAGCGTGTACAGACACTTATGCCATCCATTCCTGGAAGCATGACATCGAGTAACACCAAATCAGGATGATGACTTTGTACATAGCCTTCTACTTCCTTGCCGTTACCACAGCAGCCGACCTGGTAGCCATTTTGGCTTAGGAAGTCTTGCATCCACTCGCTAAGAGAAAGGTCGTCTTCAACAACAAGAATATGGGGTGATTGCTGCATCTAAAATAATCTCCAGCGACGTTTTTTCTGTCCATTGGTGTAAACCCACTGCACTCGCACTTCGGTGTCAGCAATGGTCTCGCCTGATGCTCTTGGAAAGAGTTCGAAGCGCACGGCTTTAGGGCTGGCAAAATCGACAATAATATAGCCTTGACGTTGTCCTTGCCAGCAATGCAGAGGTTGCTGCTTAGTTTGTTCACGGATGCAGTAAGCTGCGTCATTGGCCACTTGCCATTGCAACTCGATATCAGAATAACAGGTGCGGCCCTGACGCAGTGCTACACAGGTATTGGGCGTTGCCAATAAAGCGTGCGTTGGCGGCGTTGTTTGCTGTGCTAAGGGCGCACTCGGGAACACGGTTGTGCCGATGAGGGCGAGGGCTAATCTAAAACACATAACGCACGCCTACCTTGGCTTTATGCTGATAAGATTGAGAAATGATAGGGCTGTCACTGATCTCACCCGAGAAATAGGTTGATAACCAGCCTGCAAGGAATACCCAATTCTGTGATAGTGGGTGCTCAGCATGGAGCTCTAGCATTACCGCGTATGCGATATCTGGCTTATAATACGGTCGAGTTTCGGTGCTTTCATGCTCATCGATACCAAAGTAATAATCGCTAAACTCACGACCATACACATTAAATCCTAGACCACCTCGAAACTCCCAGTTGCGATATTGCTGAATGCTCGATAGAAACGTGGTAAATACCCAGTCGTTGTGGGTATCAGTGACATCATGAAGTAACTCAAAAGATAATTGGCTGCTCTCCAAGCGCCGCGATAGCCTAATACCCATATCAAAATCATAGTGACGTCGGTCGATACCCGCGAGGGCATCTATCACATCTCGGTCGTATAACTTTAAGCCTGTTTCATCAAAACCGGATTGCACATTGGTGCCAAGAATATCCAAGCCCCAGTCATATTTATCGATGAGTGAATAGCCAATGACCATGCCACCACTGAGTTGGCTATTGTCGACGTCGAGGTAAAACTTATCGTAGCTGAGCACTAAGTTAATATTGGGTTCAAGGCCATCATCGTAAGAGTCCAAACCGACAAGGTACGAGTCCTCGACGTAGTAGCCCAGACCTACGCTCCAGTCCCAGTTAAAACCCTGTTGTGGTTCAAGACGATTATCTGAGTAATAGCGGTTACTCGCAGAGACAGCAAAACTAACAAGTAAAATAATGAGGGAGATTAAGGCGCGCATAGTGGTAATGATTTTTTATTTTCCAGTGTACCGATCTCCAGCGGCCAAGTCTGTAAGAAAATGTAGCATGGCAGCAAGCCGCCATGCGTGACCAAAGGGGACTAGTTTACGTTGATCTTCTCTAGCAAAATACCACTTAAATAGTAATGTAAATCAGGGACTAAAGCACTGACTTCAGCTTGCTCACAGGCTCCTGCTATTTTACTTAAGCCCGAACTTTTAGTGCGTACTATGTATTGAGGTGCTTGCGGTGCTGGCTGAGCCCCTCGTTTTTGCATCGCATCGGGTGCATTGTGAGTATTTACAAACTGTTGCACTTGCTCAAGGTTTTCTATGTGATCAGACATTACCAGCTTATAGCGCAGGGGGTTACGTTGGAAGCTAGCGGTGTCTATTGACGACTTAGCAAACCATACAACATCTTGAGAGCTTTGATGGGAAAGCTTCATGCTCACAGAGCCAAGAATATTGCTGCACTGTTTGGTGGTAAACTGCTGCGCCAAATCACTTTCGCCAAACACAGTGGCGTTAGCAAGTTGATATTCGATACTTTCGGTTTCACTGATATCTAGCTGGTTTATGCTTAATACATAATCGGCTTGCTTGCGGTCACTGATCACCGTTAGTTGCTTATCATTTAAAATAGCCACTAGGCGATTGCGCAGGCGCTCAGTTAATGCCACCTGCTCACTTTCGATGACCACACTTTGGCCTCGTGTAATAGGGTGTGCGGGCAATTGCACTGATTTCACACGCGGCGCTTGGTGCGCGTATTGATACTCGAGTATGTAGGTGCGCTCACTTAGGCTTGGTTTAATTGGCATCCGTACTTTTTCAGGGACCGGTGCCAAGGTCGTTTCCATAGTGGTGCAACCACTGGCCAATAGCACTGACGCGCTAAAGGCAGTTACTAATAAATGCTTGTTCATAGTGCCATAACTCTCAATTACACTCATTCACTCATATCCCAGCAAGTTGAACCGCAGCATTGTACGTGAGTTTACTGTAAACTTCATGATATTATTCTGCGATTATGATTCAGCATTGCCATAACTATAATAATGAAAATGAAGTTCTTAGTTATTCTCTTTGTTGCTGCGTTTAGTGCATTTTCTTATGCTGAACAACAGCCACCGTTCACCGAGGCAACCGATGCTAAACAATGGCACCGGTTTGTTGATAATTATGTGGCGAGCTTAGAACGTCAACTGGAGCAAAAAAAAGTGCCCGGGGCCGCGCTTTCTATTGTTCACCCTGACTTTCCTTCCATCGCCTTAGGATTTGGTAAAACAAAAATAAGAAAAGGCCGACAAGTGGACGTAAATACCCGTTTTCGACTTGCCTCGGTCTCAAAAACATTTACCGGTTCGTTAGCTGCTAAGCTGGCGGCGCAAGGTGTACTCAATCTAGATGCACCGGTGCAAAAATATTTACCCGCGTTCAATGATACCGTTTATAGGGACAATTTAAAAGTCGCTCATCTATTAAGTCACTCCAGCGGGTTAGTGCCTAACGCCTATGATAACCTCATTGAGTCACGCATGGACTATCCGGATATCGTGTCAAAGTTATTGAAAGTTGAGCCATTATGCACACCAGGGCAGTGCTACGGATATCAAAATGTGATGTTTGCTATGGTCGGTGATGTGATTCGTAATGCCAGCGGCTTAGAATACGAAACATGGATGCAAGAGTTTATATTTAAACCGTTACGTATGCGCCATGCCAGTATTGGTTATGAGGGGATGGTGCGGGATGAAAACTTTGCTTACCCCCATGTGCGCGGGCGAAAACGTTGGCATACGGCGCGGTTAAAGAAAAATTACTACAAGGTCTCCCCAGCGGCAGGCGTCAATGCCAGCGCCGCAGACATGGTGCAGTGGCTTAAAGCACAGCTTGGCATGTACCCCAGTGTGCTGCCGCCTGAGGCGTTACAGGCACAAGTGCGTCCTTACACGGTGACCAAAAAGGAGCGCTATCGTCGCGTGTGGCGAAAACATGTAAATGAGGCACATTATGGCCTGGGTTGGCGTATCTATGATTATGATGATGAGACCATCTTTTATCACAGTGGTTGGGTGCAGGGCTATCGCACCGATATTGTGGTGATCCCCCGTTTAAATGTGGGTTTTAGTCTGCTGCTTAATGCCGAAACAGGTTTAATTAACGAGTTGACCACGCAATTTCTTGATCAGTTGCTGGCGATGTCACAACCGGCATAAAAGTGGGCGTTGAAATAAAAAAGGTCGGCATGAGCCGACCTTTTTTATAAGCGTTCGTGACTACCCGCGAGGTAGCTGAATCTTACGCTCTTCGCTTTGGCGATAAATAGTTAAAATATGACCAATGCTTTGCACTTTGTAGGCACCCGTTTCACGGATGATGGCATCAAAAATAAGTGCTTTAGTTTCTCTATCACTGGTTGGCACTCTGACCTTAATGAGCTCATGGATGTCCAAAGCACTGTCGATTTCGGCAATCACCCCTTCGGTCAGGCCGTTAGCACCCAACAAAACCACTGGCTTAAGTGGGTGTGCGAGGCTTTTTAGGTATTGCTTCTGTTTATTCGATAGTTTCATAGATTTTCAAATTTTGCTGATTCGAGCTTGAATTATCGGTATTCTAACGCCATCTAGCAGATATTACTATTTTAGTTGCGTGTTAATTTATGGCGAATAAGAAGCACTCGGCGAGCTCCCAGCGATGGTTGAAAGAGCATTTCGACGACCATTATGTGCATGAAGCGCAAAAGCAAGGATGGCGGTCGCGCGCGGTTTTCAAACTTGATGAAATCCAAAACAAAGACAAATTACTTAAACCCGGCATGGCAGTCGTCGATTTAGGCGCGGCCCCAGGAAGTTGGTCACAGTACTTGGCGCAGAAGGTAGGCGACAAGGGTCAGGTTATCGCCTGTGATATCCTGCCGATGGACTCTTTGGCTGGGGTCGACTTTTTACAAGGCGATTTTCGCGAAGAGGCTGTGCTAAATGCGTTGCTCGAGCGTATAGATGGGCAGAACGTCGATGTGGTGTTCTCGGATATGGCCCCGAATATGAGCGGTAATATGAGTACCGACCAAGCGGGAAGCATGTATCTGGTAGAGTTGGCACTGGATATGTGCCACCAAGTGCTAAAGAAAAACGGTGCCTTTGCGGTTAAAGTGTTTCAAGGCGAGGGCTTTGATCAGTTTGTAAAAGACGTTCGTGACAGCTTTCGCACTGTAAAAATACGTAAACCCGATGCGTCGCGCCCACGTTCCCGTGAGGTATATGTAGTAGCTACGGGCTACAAACTGTAGTACAGTTGTCGGGAAAAGTTGAATTTAATTAATTTGGATACAAGAGGTTAACACCTTGAGTGATATGGCAAAGAATTTAATACTATGGCTGGTTATTGCCGTTGTTTTGATGTCGGTTTTTCAAAGCTTTAACGGCTCCGACAATTTAGACAGGCAAACGAGTTACACACAATTCGTCAAGGATGTACGCAGCGGTTCGTTGCGCGAAGTCGTGATAGACCGTGGAACAGGCGCAATCACTGGAGTTAAAACCAGTGGTGAGCGTTTTCAAACAACCATGCCTATGTATGACGAAGACCTTATCAATGACTTACTCAAAAATGATGTCAACGTAAAAGGTGTTCAACCTGAAGAACAGTCCTTACTGGCAAGCATTTTCATTTCCTGGTTCCCAATGTTACTGCTTATTGGCGTATGGATATTCTTCATGCGACAAATGCAAGGTGGTGGCGGCAAAGGCGCGATGTCCTTTGGCAAAAGTAAGGCTCGTTTAATGAGTGAAGATCAGGTGAAGACTACTTTCGCTGACGTTGCTGGTTGCGATGAAGCCAAAGAGGACGTCACTGAGCTAGTGGATTTCTTGCGCGACCCATCCAAGTTCCAAAAATTGGGCGGCAGTATTCCTAAGGGCGTACTCATGGTTGGCCCTCCTGGTACAGGTAAAACCTTGCTCGCTAAAGCTGTTGCTGGTGAAGCGAAAGTGCCGTTTTTTACAATTTCAGGTTCTGACTTCGTTGAGATGTTCGTGGGCGTTGGTGCATCCCGGGTGCGCGACATGTTTGAGCAAGCGAAAAAAGCCGCTCCTTGCATCATCTTTATTGATGAGATTGACGCCGTAGGTCGCCAACGGGGTGCTGGTATGGGTGGTGGTCACGATGAACGTGAGCAAACCTTGAACCAAATGCTGGTAGAGATGGATGGTTTTGAAGGCAACGAAGGTATTATCGTTATCGCTGCAACCAACCGTCCGGATGTACTGGACCCTGCATTACTTCGCCCAGGTCGCTTCGACCGTCAGGTGGTCGTTGGTTTACCAGATATTCGCGGTCGTGAGCAGATCCTAAAAGTGCACATGCGAAAAGTGCCATTGGCCGATAATGTAGAAGCCTCGGTTATTGCTCGAGGAACGCCTGGTTTCTCTGGTGCTGACTTAGCCAACCTTGTGAACGAAGCCGCACTATTCGCTGCTCGTGGTAACAAGCGTGTTGTCAGCATGGCTGAATTTGATGCCGCCAAAGATAAAATCATGATGGGCGCAGAGCGCAAATCAATGGTGATGTCTGAGGAAGAAAAAGAGATGACCGCGTATCACGAAGCCGGTCACGCTATTGTTGGGCGTATCGTGCCAGAGCACGACCCAGTGTACAAAGTGTCAATTATTCCTCGTGGCCGTGCCTTGGGTGTCACCATGTACTTGCCAGAGCAAGACCGAGTGAGCCACTCAAAAGAGCACTTGGAATCAATGATTTCTAGCTTGTACGGCGGCCGTATTGCTGAAGCCATTATTTATGGCGATGAGAAAGTGACAACGGGTGCTAGTAACGACATTGAGCGTGCCACTGAAATTGCCCGTAAGATGGTGACCCAGTGGGGCTTAAGCGCGAAAATGGGCCCGCTACTGTACGCTGAAGAAGAAGGCGAAGTGTTTATGGGCCGAGGCTCATCACGCAGTGCCAGCATGTCTGATGACACAGCCAAACTGATTGATTCAGAAGTCCGTGATATCTCAGATAGAAACTACGAGCGTGCAGAGCAAATCTTGCGTGATAACATTGATATCCTGCATGCCATGAAAGACGCATTGATGAAATATGAGACCATTGACGCGCTGCAAATCGATGATTTGATGGAGCGTCGTGAGGTGCGTCCACCACGTGATGCCCACGACCAGAAGCCTCCAGCAGATGCCAAAGCTAAATCGCAAGGTGAGCTGGCCGATGAAGCAACGGCGCAAGACGATAATAACGTCGATAAGCCGAACTCTGACGACAAAGAGTAAAAACCAATAGCCCCAACACAGTTTGGGGCTTTTCCTTTCCCCAAGTTAGCCATTGATTAACCGGTACTTGGAAGACCTTCATAGACAGAGTAAGTAATGAAAAGGTTAACACTTCCTCGAGATCGTTATTTGGATCTCAGTACTCCCCAAGTCATGGGGATTTTAAATGTCACACCGGACTCCTTCTCCGATGGCGGCCAACACAATACCCTAGACAACGCTGTCAAACGTGCCCTAACGATGTTAGAGCAGGGCGCCACTATTATTGATGTGGGCGGCGAGTCAACACGCCCAGGCGCAGACGATGTCGCTGAACAAGAAGAGTTGCAGCGGGTGGTCCCAGTGATTAACGCCATTCGCGAGCGCAGTGATTGCGTCATTTCCATTGATACCAGTAAGGCCGGCGTGATGACAGCGGCGGTTCAGGCTGGTGCAGATATCATCAACGATGTGCGCGCGCTGCAAGAACCAGGGGCACTCAGCGCAGCAGCCAGCGCTCAGGTTCCTGTGTGCATTATGCACATGCGCGGGCAACCACGCTCAATGCAAAATGCCCCTGATTACAATGATGTCACCAAAGAGGTGGGCACGTTTTTACATGAGCGAGCGCGGCAATGTATCGAAGCTGGAATAAGTAAAACGAACATTATTATCGACCCCGGCTTTGGCTTTGGTAAATCACTGCAACATAACTATCAATTGTTGAGTGAGCTTGAGCAATTACAGCAACTAGGATACCCAGTACTCACTGGCCTATCGCGCAAATCAATGTTCGGAAAATTATTAAATCGAGATGCAGATCAGCGTCTCAGCGCAAGCTTAGCGGGCGCATTAATCTGTATGCAAAAGGGCGCGCGCATTGTGCGCGTGCATGATGTGCAAGAGACAACGGATATTGTAAAGGTTTTCCAAGCCACCCAGGTCCCTTTGCAAGTACAAGATTAGGAGAAAACATGAGTACAACACGTAAATATTTTGGCACCGATGGCGTGCGAGGTCAGGTTGGTGAATACCCGATAACGCCAGAATTTGCTCTTAAACTAGGCTGGGCGGCTGGTAAAGTTCTCTCTAAAACGGGAACGAGGAAAGTTATTATCGGCAAAGACACCCGCATTTCCGGTTACTTACTTGAGACCTCTTTAGAGGCCGGGCTTATCGCAGCGGGCATTGATGTCGTCTTACTTGGTCCAATGCCAACACCAGCGGTTGCTTATTTAACGCAAACCTTTAGAGCGGAAGCGGGCATTGTCATAAGTGCTTCACACAACCCTTATCACGATAACGGTATTAAGTTTTTCTCCAGCGATGGCCTTAAACTAGCCGACGATATTGAACTTGAAATAGAAGCCATGCTCGACAGTGATATGACCTGTGTGCCTTCTGAAAAGCTGGGTAAAGCGCGACGTCTGGTAAGTGCAGATGGCCGCTATATTGAATTTTGTAAAGGCCAGTTCCCGCAAGGCCATTCTTTAGAGGGGCTTAAAATAGTCCTCGATTGTGCCAATGGCGCAACCTATCACATTGCGCCTGCAGTTATGCAAGAGCTGGGTGCAGAGGTGATCCCTTATGCTTGTCAGCCGAATGGCTTGAATATAAATGCTGAGTGTGGCGCCACCGATGTATCCGCACTGAAACGCAAAGTGCTTGAAGAGCAGGCCGATGTAGGGATTGCTTATGACGGTGACGGCGATCGGGTGATGATGGTCGACCACAAAGGACAAGTGTTTGATGGCGATGATATCGTTTACATCATTGCCAGCGCACTGCACCATCAAGGAGAGCTTGGTGGTGGCGTGGTAGGTACGGTGATGTCCAACATGGGTCTTGAAAATGCCCTTAAAGAGAAAGGAATAGACTTTGCTCGCTCGAAAGTGGGTGACCGTTATGTGATGGAACTATTAAAGCAAAAAGGGTGGAAAATCGGCGGTGAAAGTTCAGGCCACGTGCTGAACTTAGATTTAATCAGCACCGGTGACGGTATTATTTCCAGCTTACAAGTACTTGCGGCTATGGTCACGACGAACAAAACATTGCGCGATTTAGGGCAAGGGTTTGTTAAATATCCCATGAATATGATTAACGTGCGCTATGCACCGGGTAGTGACCCAACACAAGCAGCCACTGTGCAACAGGTTGTCGCTGAGGTTGAACAGGAACTCGCCGGTAAAGGGCGGGTGCTGCTACGTAAATCGGGTACCGAGCCGGTGGTTCGTGTGATGGTTGAAGCCGAGCATGAAAAACAAGTACTGGATTTAAGTAGTAAAATAGCGCAAGTTGTTGAAAGTGTGAGCAGTTAAACAAGTTTGCATAAATAACTACTTGTAAGTTGAAATGACTCGGGGTACTATCTCGTCCGCTTTCAGACATGGAGTAAAACATGGCATCACGTAAGCCTTTAGTGGCTGGTAATTGGAAGTTAAATGGTTCTCAAACATTGCTTAATGAAATGGCTAATGTTTTAGAAGATATTAATAGCCAAGAAGTCGATGTGGCACTGTTTGTTCCCGCCCTATTAGCAGCAGAAGCTGTGAAATTAGGCTTGCAAACGGGTGTGCAGACTGTGTCTGAATATGAAGCGGGCGCTTACACCGGGGAAACCCAAGCGGCCCTGGCTAAACAGCTAGGTGTCACTTACACCTTAGTTGGGCACTCTGAGCGTCGCCATGTTTTTGGTGAGTCTGACGAAGACGTAGCAAATAAGTTTGCTATGGCGCAACAGCAGGGCCTTATCCCTGTGCTGTGTGTCGGAGAGACCGAGCAGCAACGTGAACAGGGTGAAACAGAATCAGTGATTAGTGCTCAAATTGACGCGGTAATCCAAAAATTAGGTGTGGCTGCATTATCACAATCTGTGATAGCATACGAGCCGGTTTGGGCTATAGGCACAGGTAAAACTGCATCGCCGCAGCAAGCTCAAGACATACACCAGTTTATTCGTGATAAAATTGCCCAGCAAGATCAGGGCCTATCACAAGGCTTACGCATATTGTATGGCGGTAGCGTAAACGAAAAGAATAGTGAAGAATTATTTGCACAACAAGATATAGACGGCGGCCTTATCGGCGGTGCAAGTCTAAAAACAGGCGCTTTTGTCAGCATCTGTGAAAGTGCAAAAGGATAATATTAAATGTACGAAATTCTATTAGTAATTTATTTGATTGTTGCAATTGCACTGGTTGGTTTCGTGCTAATTCAACAAGGTAAAGGCGCTGATATGGGGTCTTCATTTGGTGCAGGTGCATCGGCAACCGTTTTCGGTTCGTCAGGTGCTGGTAACTTTATGACTAAGACAACCACAGTATTAGCAACTATCTTCTTTGTGCTAAGCATCGTGCTAGGTAACCTAACTGCGGGTCAAATTAAAAAGACCGACGAGTGGGAAAACCTAGAATCAGCACCTGCTGCACAGACGGTGACTGAAGAAGCATCTGATGTACCAGTAGAAGAGCCTAAGAGCACGAATCCAGACGTGCCAAACTAAAAAATTAAGCCGTGGTGGTGGAATTGGTAGACACGCCATCTTGAGGGGGTGGTGAGCTATGCTCGTGCGGGTTCAAGTCCCGCCCACGGCACCAAATTAAAAAAGCCAAGCAGATGCTTGGCTTTTTTATTGTAAAGGCCTTGTTAATACTGGCCTTTAGTCATGCTAGGTGGTTGCTAAATATAAACCTTACCTCTATAATAGTCGCCACGAATGAGGTGATGCAGCCGTATCTCTCATGCAGCAGATTTTCAAACAAGGTTGTCTTTACGTTGGCTTTGTTTTATTTGATGTTCGCGCATTCTTAGTAATGCGCGTTTTGCGTTTAGCCAAGGCAACTTTGCTAAACGTCGCAGCGGTTTTTATCGTGCAGATATAGCCCGCAGCCAAGCTTGGCCCTAGGCCGCTCAGAAGATCAGGAGATCTTCGTACTACGAATATCTCCGGTGTGACGCCCCGCTTGGTTCGGGGCGTTGTTGTATCTGTACTTGAAAAATGGGGCTTAAGCCCTTTTTTTGTTTCTATGGAGGAGTTTCGTGACAAAGCTCGAGCAAACATTAACTGACATGTTAACACCGGCAGTTGAAGCCTTAGACTTCGAGCTACTGGGGCTTGAATTTATTCAAGCGGGTCGCCATTCCACATTACGTGTGTATATCGACCATCCAGATGGCATTACTGTGGATAATTGTGCAGATGTAAGTCGACAGGTGAGCGCGATTCTCGATGTAGAAGACCCCATTACCAACGAATACGACTTGGAAGTGTCATCGCCAGGCGTTGATCGTCCACTGTTCAAACCAGAACATTACCAACAAGCAGTGGGTGAAGAAGTACGCTTGCGTACCAAGCTTCCACAAGATGGTCGCCGTAATTTTAAGGGCGACTTAGTAGCAGTTAATGGTGATATGGTCACTATCAACGTTGATAATCAAGAGTTTATGTTGATGATCAGCAACGTTGAGCGTGCCAATATCATCGCCAAATTTTAATTTCAGTGCGAAAGGAATAGGGCAAGCGAGGCAATACCTATGGCAAAAGAAATCCTATTGGTGGCGGAAGCCGTTTCCAATGAAAAAGCGGTCCCCAAAGAGAAAATTTTTGAAGCATTAGAGTTCGCACTAGCGACCGCAACAAAGAAAAAACATGACGGTGATATCGATGTGCGTGTATCTATCGACCGCAAAACCGGTGAATACGATACGTTCCGTCGTTGGCAGGTGGCTGAGGCGCTAGAAGATGGCAGCCTAGAACACCCATACCGCGAGATTACCCTAGAAGCGGCGCAGGTAGAAGAGCCTGAAATCCAGCTTGGTGATTTTGTTGAAGAACAGATTGAATCTATTAAGTTTGACCGTATTACCACGCAAATGGCGAAGCAAGTTATCGTCCAAAAAGTGCGTGAAGCAGAACGCGCCTTAGTGGTTGAAGCGTATAAAGATCAAGAAGGTGAGTTAGTCACTGGCGTGGTGAAAAAAGCCAGCCGCGACGCCATCGTGCTTGATTTAGGCAACAATGCCGAAGCCGTCATTTATCGTGAAGATATGTTACCGCGCGAAAACTTCCGCCCAGGTGACCGTGTTCGTGGTTTACTCTATGCAGTGCGCCCCGAAGCGCGCGGCGCGCAATTGTTCGTCACTCGCTCTAAACCTGAGATGCTGATGGAACTATTCCGCATTGAGGTGCCAGAGATTGGCGAAGAAATGATCGAGCTACGCTCAGCAGCGCGTGACCCAGGTTCACGTGCCAAAATTGCAGTAAAATCGAATGATAAGCGCATTGACCCTGTGGGTGCATGTGTCGGTATGCGAGGTGCGCGTGTGCAAGCTGTCTCTACAGAGCTTGGCGGCGAGCGCGTGGACATCGTGTTATACGATGATAACCCCGCACAATTCGTTATTAATGCGATGGCACCTGCTGAGGTCGCATCCATTGTTATGGACGAAGATTCGCGCTCAATGGATATTGCTGTTGAGGCCGATAATCTCGCACAGGCCATTGGCCGTAACGGACAAAACGTGCGTTTAGCGAGCCAGCTTACTGGTTGGGAACTGAACGTGATGACGGTTGAAGATATGGAATCTAAAAACCGTGAAGAATCAGACAAACTTATCAACCTATTCACTGAAGGGTTGGATATTGACGACGACTTCGCTGAATTATTAATCGGCGAGGGCTTCTCAACGCTTGAAGAAGTGGCCTATGTACCTACTAGCGAGTTCCTAGAAATTGATGGTCTTGATGAAGAGACTGTTGAAGAGCTACGTAACCGCGCTAAAGATGCATTAACAACGAAAGCGTTGAAAGACGAAGAATCGCTAGAAGGTGCTGAGCCAGCTGAAGACTTATTGAATCTTGAAGGACTTGATCGCCACCTTGCCTTTGTCATGGCAAGTAAAGGGGTGATTACTTTAGAAGATCTAGCTGAGCAAGGCATTGATGAACTAGTTGAAATTACCGAGCTTTCCGAGCAGGAAGCGGGCGACCTGATTATGGCCGCGCGTAACGTTTGCTGGTTCGGTGACGAGTAATTTATTAACGGAGGTAACAAAGAATATGGCAGAAGTAAGTGTAGCAAAACTGGCCGAGGACATTGGTACAACTGTTGATAAATTGCTCCAGCAATTAGACAGTGCCGGTATTAAAAAAGGCGCTGACGACCATGTCTCTGAGTCAGAAAAAGCACAACTACTCGATCACTTGTCGAAGCAACACGGCGGTGCGGGTTCAACTGGCCCCGAGCGCATGACCCTGCAGCGTAAGAAGAAAAGTACGCTCAGCGTGACAGGTTCAACGGGTAAGGCGAAAGCCGTACAAGTAGAAGTGCGCAAAAAGCGCACCTACGTGAAAAAGAGCGCGCTAGAGGAGCAGCAGGAGCAAGCTCGTTTAGAAGCAGAGGAGCAAGCGCGTAAAGAGGCCGAGGCAAAGGCCAAAGAAGAAGCAGAGCGTAAGGCCAAAGAAGAAGCCGAACGCAAAGCAAAAGAAGAGGCTGAACGCAAAGCGAAACAAGAAGCTGAGCGTAAGGCTAAAGAAGAAGCGAAGCGTAAAGCTGAAGCACAGCGCAAAGACAGTCATGATTCTGCAAAGGACGAGGAGCAAACTCAGAAAGAACGTGAAGAAGCTGAGCGCTTACAGAAAGAAGCAGAAGAGGCAGCATTGAAGAAAGCCGAAGAAGAAGCGAAACGTCAAGCCGAAGAAGCCCGCCGTCTAGCGGAAGAAAACGAAGCGCGTTGGAAGAAAGAAGAAGAGGAGCGTAAGCGCCGCGAGGAAACAGCGGACCATCACCTCACAACCTCGACCTATGCCCGTGAAGCAGAGGACGAATCAGACGCGCGCGAAGAGAAAAGTGCACGTCGTAAAAAGAAAAAGCCAAAGGGTAAAACCGAGGCTCCAGCTAAGCTTAAAGGCAAGAAAGGTAAGCTCAAAGCGCCTACGTCTTTACAGCATGGCTTTAAAAAGCCGGTAGCGGATAAAAAAGCGGAAGTACGCATTGGTGAAACCATCACCGTTGCTGAGTTGGCATCACGTATGGCGGTGAAAGGCGCTGAAGTGGTGAAAACCATGATGAAGATGGGTGACATGGTAACCATTAACCAAGTTATCGATCAGGAAACAGCACAACTGGTGGCCGAGGAAATGGGTCACAAAGTAGTGATCACCAAAGAAAATGAGCTTGAAGAGCGCGTACTGAGCGATCGCTCTGAAGGCGGTCAGGCTGAATCGCGTGCACCGGTTGTAACCGTAATGGGTCACGTTGACCACGGTAAAACCTCGACGCTTGACTACATCCGTAAAGCCAAAGTGGCATCGGGTGAGGCTGGCGGTATTACCCAGCACATTGGTGCTTACCACGTTGATACCGACAACGGCATGATCACCTTCCTAGATACACCAGGACACGCGGCCTTTACTTCAATGCGTGCACGGGGTGCAAAAGCAACGGATATCGTTATCCTTGTTGTTGCTGCCGACGATGGTGTAATGCCGCAAACCAAAGAAGCAGTACAGCACGCTAAAGCAGCAGAAGTACCGTTGATTGTTGCGGTGAACAAAATCGATAAAGAAGGCGCGGACCCAGATCGCGTTAAGAATGAGCTTGCAGCGTTAGATGTTATCCCAGAAGAGTGGGGCGGCGAAACGCAGTTCGTTCATATCTCAGCGAAAACGGGTGAAGGTGTTGATGAGCTTCTTGAAGCTGTCTTGATGCAGTCAGAAATCCTTGAGCTGACCGCAATTCCTGAAGGTATGGCCTCGGGTGTGGTGATTGAATCACGTCTAGATAAAGGTCGTGGTCCTGTGGCAACCGTTCTTGTTCAAGAAGGTATGCTTAAGCAAGGCGATATCGTTCTTTGTGGTCTTGAATATGGCCGTGTTCGTGCAATGCGCGATGAGAATGGTAAAGAAATCAAAGAAGCGGGCCCGTCAATTCCAGTCGAGATTTTAGGTCTCTCTGGTGTGCCTGCAGCCGGTGACGAAGCCACTGTAGTACGCGATGAGCGTAAAGCGCGTGAAGTAGCGCTTTATCGTCAAGGCAAATTCCGCGAAGTGAAACTTGCTCGTCAGCAAAAAGCGAAACTGGAAAACATGTTTAGCAATATGTCTGAAGGTGACGTGAGCGAAGTGAACATTGTCCTTAAGGCCGACGTTCAAGGTTCTATCGAAGCCATTGCTGATTCACTGACTAAGCTTTCTACTGAAGAAGTTAAAGTGAAAATCGTGGGTAGCGGTGTTGGTGGTATCACCGAGACTGATGCATCACTTGCCGCCGCATCAAATGCGATTGTCGTTGGCTTTAACGTTCGTGCTGACGCCTCAGCGCGTAAAGTGATTGAAAGCGAAAGCATTGACCTGCGTTACTACAGTGTTATCTATGACCTGATTGAGGAAGTGAAGCAAGCCATGACTGGTATGCTACAGCCTGAATTCAAGCAGGAAATCATCGGTCTTGCCGAAGTACGTGATGTATTTAAGGCACCGAAGATTGGCTCTGTCGCTGGGTGTATGGTAACCGAAGGTGTGGTTAAACGTTCTAACCCAATTCGCGTTCTTCGTGATAACGTCGTTATCTATGAAGGTGAGCTTGAGTCGCTACGTCGATTCAAAGATGACGTTCAAGAAGTTCGTAACGGTATGGAATGTGGTATCGGCGTTAAGAACTATAATGACGTTAAGGTCGGTGACCAAATTGAGGTATTCGAAGTCGTTGAAGTACAACGCTCGCTGTAAACCTCACAGTTAGTCATAAAAAGTATGGGGGCCTTGTGCCCCCATTTGTGCATTGTGTAATCAATAGAAGTGGTGGAAATGAGAGAATTTTCTCGCACAGAGCGCGTAGCGCAGCAAATCCAAAAAGAAATTGCCGTGATCATCCAGCGGGAAGTGAAAGACCCGCGTCTCGGCATGGTGACGGTCTCTGCGGTGGAAGTATCCCGTGATTTGTCGTACGCCAAAATTTTTGTCACCGTCTTTAACCAAGATGACGACACTAAAGCGAAACAAAGCATGCGTATTTTGAATGACGCTAGCGGCTACATTCGTTCTTTGTTAGGCAAGCGTATTCGTGCCCGCATTATCCCTGAATTGCGTTTTGTGATCGATAACTCGCTGCTCGAAGGGATGCGTATTTCTAACTTGGTCGATACCGTAATGCGTGAAGATCAAGATAAGCGCAATAACAGCGACGAAGAAGAGTAAGCGCTATGGCCAGACGGACAAAAGGCCGCCCGGTCGATGGCGTATTGTTGGTTAATAAGCCGCAAGGGATCTCCAGTAACCGCGCGTTACAACAAGCAAAAGGTATTTTCTTTGCGCAAAAAGCGGGCCACACTGGCGCGTTAGACCCTCTTGCTACGGGTATGTTACCGGTGTGCTTCGGTGAAGCGACCAAGTTTTCACAGTTTTTACTCGACACCGACAAAACCTATGTGGTTCGGGCTAAACTCGGCGAGCGCACGACCACCTCCGACGCCGATGGTGAAATTGTGCAAACCCGTGCAGTGAATGTCTGTGAAGCGGATTTACGTGAACAGGTTGCCAGTTTTATTGGGGAGTCGGATCAGTATCCGTCGATGTACTCGGCACTGAAATACCAAGGCCAACCACTGTATAAATATGCCCGTGAAGGCATTGAAGTACCGCGTAAATGTCGCCGTATTCATGTTTACAGTTTGACCTTAGATGAGTTCGACAGTGAGCGCAACGAGATACAAATGACCGCGCACGTATCCAAAGGCACCTATATACGTACGATTGTTGATGACTTAGGTGAGCTACTGGGATGTGGTGCCCATGTGATTATGCTTCATCGCTCTAAGGTAGGTCACTATCCGGCAGAAAAAATGGTGACGTTAGAGACGTTGCAGCAGCTACTTGATGATGCTAAAGCCAAAGATATCGCCCCGGCAGAGGTACTCGACCCCTTGTTGTTGCCCATGGATACTGCGGTGCAAGATTTACCAAGCATTGAGCTTGACGAACAACAGGCCACTGCCTTTGCCCACGGGCAAACTGTGGTTGTCACCGAGCCGGTTGCGCCGGTATGTGCGGTGCGCTGCAAAACACGCTTTCTAGGCGTTGGTGAGCGTAACCAACACGGCCACTTAAAGGCCAAACGTGCTGTAGCAATTAACAGCTAGGGAAGCGGCGCACCCTATAAAGCGCTTGTAGTTCTCGCGTAAATTGTTAAAATAGCTCGCTCATTTGGTGGGGCTGGATTAGTGATCGGCTCTTACCGTATTAAAACACTCATTTTTTGGAGTTATTTATGTCACTAAGCAACCAAGAAAAAGCAGATATCATCGCAAAATTCGCACGCGCTGAAGGCGACACAGGTTCACCTGAAGTACAAGTAGCTTTGCTAACTCACGATATCAACAAGCTTCAAGGCCACTTTGCTAACCACAAGCAAGACAACCACTCACGTCGTGGTCTGCTTCGCAAAGTAAGCCAACGCCGTAACTTGCTTAACTACCTAAAAGGTAAAAGCATCGAGCGTTACACTGCACTAATTCAAGAACTTGGCCTACGTCGCTAATTCTTTGAAATCAGTTTACAAAAAGGGGCTATCTAGCCCCTTTTTTTGTGTGCTTTTGGCGAGTATACTAGGCCCTGTCTAAGTCGGTAGGGCAATGTATGGCCGTCGGCTAAGATGGCACCATATTGCCAATTGTAGTAAATAAAGGCATTCCAGCGTGAGTGTGGTTATTTACTGTAATTGGTAAGGTGCTTGAGAAAACCAAACTTTAGTCTGCTTAGGATGATTAAGTAGGGCTAAATGCAACTTAAAGGAAATAATTAAGTGCAACCAATTATTAAAGAATTTCAATACGGTGAACACACTGTAACGCTAGAAACGGGTGCTATTGCGCGTCAAGCAGACGGTGCCGTACTTGCTAGCATTGGCGACACCTCGGTACTTGTGACTGTGGTTGGTAAGCGTGAAGCAAACCCAGGTCAAGACTTCTTCCCTCTGACTGTTAACTACATTGAAAAAATGTACGCAGCGGGTCGTATCCCAGGTGGTTTCTTGAAGCGTGAAGGTCGTCCATCAGACGGCGAGACACTGATCGCGCGCTTGATTGACCGTCCAATCCGTCCACTGTTCCCTGATGGCTTTGTGAACGAAGTGCAAGTTATCGCAACCGTTGTTTCAGTAGACCCTGAAATTCAACCAGATATCGTAGCGCTGATTGGTACTTCAGCGGCGCTTGCGCTTTCGGGTATTCCATTCAATGGTCCAATCGGTGCGTCTCGTGTCGGCTTTATCGACGGTCAATATGTCCTTAACCCAACACTTACTGAGCTAAACGAAAGTAAGCTAGACCTTGTTGTTGCTGGTACTGACAACGCGGTACTGATGGTTGAGTCGGAAGCTGAAACATTGCCAGAAGACGTGATGCTAGGCGCCGTGGTTTACGGTCATGAGCAGTCACAAGCCATTATTACTGCGATTAACGAATTTGCTAGCGAAGCGGGCAAGCCTGTATGGGATTGGACCGCGCCAGCGAAAGACGAGTCGCTAGCTGAGAAAGTGGCTGCCATCGCGGAAGCGAAAATCGGTGAAGCGTATCACATCACTGACAAGGTAGCGCGTAAAGATGCGCTAAGCGCAGCAAAAGCGGAAGTAATCGAGAAGCTTAGCGCTGAGTTGGGTGAAGACGAAAGCTTAGATGAGCAAGAAGTATCGGGTGTATTCGGTTCACTTGAGAAGAAAATCGTACGTGGGCGCATCATTGCCGGTGAAAAACGTATTGATGGCCGTACTCCTGAGATGATCCGTGCTCTAGATGTTAAAACCGGTGTGCTTGCACGTACGCACGGCAGCGCTATCTTCACCCGTGGTGAAACTCAGGCACTTGTTACCGCAACGCTTGGTACAGAACGTGACGCACAGATGATTGATGCCATTACGGGTACCTCAACTAACCGCTTCATGTTGCACTACAACTTCCCTCCATTCTGTGTTGGCGAAACAGGCTTTGTAGGTTCACCTAAGCGTCGTGAAATTGGCCATGGTAACCTTGCGAAGCGTGGTATTGCGGCTGTTCTTCCTACGCTTGAAGAATTCCCTTACTCAATCCGTGTAGTATCAGAAATCACTGAATCGAACGGTTCATCTTCAATGGCCTCGGTATGTGGTACTTCGTTGGCGCTAATGAATGCCGGTGTACCAACTAAGGCGTCTGTAGCGGGTATTGCTATGGGTCTTGTTAAAGAAGGCGACAACTTTGTTGTTCTTTCTGACATCTTAGGTGACGAAGACCACCTAGGTGACATGGACTTTAAAGTAGCCGGTACTTCTGAAGGTATCACTGCATTGCAAATGGATATCAAGATTGAAGGTATCACTAAAGAAATCATGCAAATTGCGCTTAACCAAGCACAAGCTGCCCGTTTGCATATTCTTGGCGTGATGGATGAAGCCATTTCTTCACCAGCAGCTGAGCTTTCAGATTACGCACCACGCATTTACACGGTGAACATTCCACCGAAGAAAATTGCTGACGTAATTGGTAAAGGCGGTGCAACAATCCGTGCGTTAACTGAAGAAACTGGCACTACTATCGAAATCGATGATGACGGTACGGTTAAGATCGCAGCCACTGATGGTGAAAGCGCACGCGCTGCAATCGCTCGCGTAGAGCAGTTAACAGCAGAGCTTGAAGTAGGCACTATCTACGAAGGTAAAGTAGTTCGTATCGTCGACTTCGGTGCGTTTGTTAATGTATTGCCAGGCAAAGATGGTTTGGTACACATTTCACAAATCAGCGAAGAGCGTGTTAATAACGTGACTGATCACCTTAGCGTTGGTCAAGAAGTTAAAGTTAAGGTACTAGAAGTAGACCGCCAAGGCCGCGTTCGCTTGAGTATCAAAGAAGCGCAAGAAAAACCAGCTGCAAACGCAGAAGAGTCAAAAAGCGCTGAATAAGCATTAATCTGATGTAAAAGGGGGCTGTTTAGCCCCCTTTTTTGTGGTTTAATGAAAATCTATAGCCGTTGAATATAGGTGCAGGACGTTGAGAAAACCCATTTCGCTCATTATTGCAGGCGCACTAGCCGCTGTGTTGGCTGGTTGCCAATCCACTTCCCAAGAGCCTCAGTATTTAGTTGCAGTGCCATTTACAGCGCCTCTGCCCAGTGATTTTCGCAGCGAAATTGCCATTGCTCGTTATACCGAGCTCATTGAGCAAGCTGAACTTCCTAATGAGCAACAAGCGCAGCTTTATTATGACCGAGGCGTACTGTTTGATAGCTTAGGGCTCAGTACCTTGGCGCGCATTGACTTTAACCGCGCGGTAAAACTTAAGCCTGATTTAGCCGAGGTCTATAACTTCCTAGGCATTCATCACACCCTAATGCAGCAATACGGCAAAGCTTACGAAATGTTCGACTCGGTATTGGAGCTTAACGCTGAGCATGAATATGCATACTTAAACCGAGGCATCGCCCTTTATTATGGCGAGCGCCCTAAACTGGCCAGTGACGACTTACAAGCCTTTTTAGATTTTGCGCCAGACGATCCCTACCGTGTGCTGTGGCTTTATTTAGCGCAAAGTGCAAACGACGCGCAACAAGCAAAAGCCAATTTAGCTAAAATGGCGCAAGCGTTAGACCCACAGAATTGGGCCTATCAGTTGGTCGCTTATTACAATGGCGATATTGATGAAAAAGCTCTGTTAAACACCTTGAGCGAGGGCGTCGAGTCGCACCAAGAGTATGCTGAGCGATTGTGTGAGGCGTATTTCTATATTGCCAAGCGTCACCAAGCTGAAGGCAATACGGCCTTGGCCAGTGACTACTTTAAATTGGCGTTATCGACTAATGTGTACGAGTTTGTTGAATATAAGTACGCCCGTTTGGAGCTGAGCTTAATGGCAGGCGAGGGTGCGCACTAGTGTGATTATACTGCTGGCACTACTACTTTGTGCCAGCAGCAGTTTCTCCCCTCATTTAGCTTCCCATCTAGCTGCAAACTCTGCCAGTTACCTAGGTTATTGGCATCGCTATCAGCCACACAGTATCGACTATCAATCACTTAATCAGGTACAGCTGCGAGTGTTGGCAGGGCAGAGTGTGGCGCCAGCGCAACTGGCCCTGGCCGTCAAGTTACTCAATGACCACCGTATAGAGGATGCTACGCCGTATTGGCAGGCGGCGTTATCACATCAAAACGACACCCAAGCTGTGCAGTGGCAGCAACTTACCAAGCGGCTACTCCTTAATGAGCAATGGCACTCGCTCACGACCATCTCACAACATCGTGCGCTTAGTGAGGAGGTTGCTCAGCCTCTACTGATGCACCAAGGTGTGGCGCCCAGTCGAATTACCGCTGACTATGCGCAGCATCATGATTTTGAAGTGCGCTTAGGAGCAATTGAGGCACGCCAATGTGATTACAATATTTTATTATTGGCAGATCACGCGCAAGGCATTGAGAGGTTAAAACAATTGCGTGAACGATACCTCGCAAAAGCAGAGCCGCAGCTGGGGCTGATGTGTTTATCTAAGCCTGTTTACATGGGCAGTCAGCTTGCTTGCACGTCGGGTAGGGGGGGCTATGCGCGCTGCAATTGGCAGCCCTTGGCAGAGCAGCCATCACGACTACCCTCGGGGTTTGATTTCATTGTTATGATGACCAAGCAGGGGCGCGCCAATGTCCAAGCAGGAGTCATGCAATTAAGCACAGAGGCGCCTTATCATGTGTTTTTACACGAACTCATGCACTTTGCCGGGTTCACGGATGAATATCCGGGGCCTGAGGCACAACAACACGCATGCACAGACAAAGGGCAAATCTATGCTAACCTTTATGTCGATGATATAAGGCCTTCTGGTTGGTATAAAAGCGATTTTTGCAACAATGGACGTGGCTATAAACCCACTGAGCAAATCAGCATTATGCAACACTCAGAGGTTGGCTTATCGCCTTTGTATCGTCGCCTTTGGGTGAAACAATTGCGCCAACACAGCGATGAATTACTGCGCTATCAAGATTATTTTCATCGCCTAAGTGCGCTACCAATCTGGCTACAACGCCACCCACTTGCCACCCATGGAGCAGGTGAAGGCCGTACAACTATTAACCAAGCTGACAACTAGATTTGTAAGCAAGGTTAGTGAGGTGTTAATCTCAGCCCAAGTTTTAGGCGAATAGCCGCATCTAGGCTAGACAAAGAGTGAGCACAACAGTATAACTGACTAATTATTAATGTTTAATTGGCGCTATACTAACCCTAGTTGAGGAACTTAGCACACGGAAGCAAACCCGATGCTGGAGTTGATTATAAGAAGGTTGTTTGAAGGTTCAGCGACCATAATAAAGGTTCACAAACTATGACTTTGCTGTGGATACCCCTGTTATCCCTTATAGGCAGTTTACTTGCGAGTTTTACTGGTAAATTATCGCGCAATCAAAGTGCGATTATCACCGCAATAATGCCCATTTTAGGCTTAGCCCTAGTATTGAGTTTAGCCCCCGATGTGTTGGCGGGTGAAACCCTCTATTCCAGCTTACCCTGGATACCTGAATTAGGCGTGAACTTGTCTTTCCGTCTGGACGGGTTAGCCCTGCTGTTTTGCTTGCTGATCCTGTGTATCGGTTTGCTGGTTATTCTTTATGCTCGCTACTACCTTAGTGAGAATGACTCCATGCCTAAGCTTTATGCCTACTTAATGCTGTTTATGACAGCCATGCTAGGCATTGTCACGGCGAATAATATTATTCAAATGTGGTTCTTCTGGGAGCTCACCAGTATTAGCTCGTTTTTATTGATCAGCTACTGGTCCCATAAACCTGAAGCACGTAAAGGCGCACGTATGGCATTGGCTATTACCGGCGCTGGCGGTCTGGCCCTGTTGGCGGGCTTAGTGCTCATTGGCCAGTTAGTGGGCAGTTACGAGCTTGACGTTATTCTACAAAGTGCCGAGGTGATCAAGTCATCGTCCTGGTATCCGGTTATCTTGGTGTTGGTGTTGCTAGGGGCGTTTACCAAATCTGCGCAGTTTCCCTTTCACTTTTGGTTGCCGCACGCGATGGCGGCACCTACGCCAGTCAGCGCCTACTTACATTCGGCAACGATGGTTAAAGCCGGAATTTTTCTGTTAGCCCGCTTTTATCCCGCACTGGCAGGCACCGAGCTATGGTTCATTATTGTTGGTGTAACCGGCCTGACAACCTTGTTAGTAGGTGCTTACATTGCTTTATTCAAACACGACTTAAAGGGCTTGTTGGCATACTCGACCATCAGTCATTTGGGTCTTATTACCTTGCTCCTGGGCCTGGATACGCAGCTGGCGACAGTTGCGGCGATTTTCCACATTATTAATCACGCTATTTTTAAAGCATCACTGTTTATGGCTACCGGGATTATCGATCATGAAACCGGTACCCGAGATATGCGAAAATTAAACGGTATGTGGCGCTATATGCCCTATACCGCAACCTTAGCAATGGTGGCGGCGGCGTCCATGGCCGGTGTGCCGCTTCTGAACGGCTTTTTATCAAAAGAGATGTTCTTTGCTGAGACTTTACACCAGCAAATGCTGGGGTCCATGTCATGGTTAATTCCGGTGTTGGCGACGGTAGCCGGGGCGTTGTCAGTGGCTTATTCGGCGCGTTTTATTCACGATGTATTTTTCAATGGTGAGCCCAAAGACCTGCCTAAGGATCCTCATGAAGCGCCGCGTTATATGCGCGTGCCCATTGAAGTGTTGGTTGCCATGTGTGTGCTTGTAGGTTTGTTCCCAGCCTTTGTGGTGGACCCTATTTTATCGGTTGCTTCCAATGCAGTTTTAGCTGGTGATGCACCGGATTACAAACTGGCTATTTGGCACGGTTTTAACCTACCGCTATTTATGAGTGCGGTGGCAGTTGCCGGTGGTTTGTTTATCTATTCTCAACGCAAATATTTGTTCCAGTTCCAAGCCTCGCTACCCAGTGTTAATGCGAAAAGGGCATTCGACGCCGGTATCCAACAGGTGATGACTTGGTCACGTGAGCAAGTTCTGCGTATTGAAAATGGCTCTTTGCAGCGCTATGTCTTTATTTTATTGCTTTCGGCACTGGTTCTTGCCGGTCTGCCATTATTTGAAATGCATACGCTGGCTGGGTCTAAAGGCCTGAGCGATATTGATGCTCATAATGCCATTGGCGCGGCTTTGCTCATGATTGGTGCACTTGCCACCTTGGTATGGCACCGCTCGCGTATGGTGGCCCTTATCATGATTTCGGTGGTGGGGTTGATGACCTCAGTGGCCTTCAGTCGTTTCTCTGCGCCTGACTTGGCCCTCACTCAGCTTACTGTGGAAGTAGTCACGGTGATGCTATTGATGTTAGCGCTGTTTTTCTTACCGCAACGCACGCCAAAGGAATCAAGCTCCATTCGTATCTTGCGAGATTTAGGGATCAGTAGTGCCATTGGCATCGTTATCGGCAGTATTTGTTATGCGGTGCTCACACGCCCACACGAGAGCATCTCGCAATTCTTTGTTGCCAATGCCAAAACGGGTGGCGGCGGTACCAACGTTGTCAACGTTATCCTCGTAGACTTCCGTGGCTTTGATACTCTCGGTGAAATTACTGTACTGGGTATCGCAGCGCTGGGTATCTACAAGTTATTACTTAATCTGCCATTGTTTATGCCAGCATCAGACAGTGAAGGGCGCCCTTGGGCTCGCGAACGTCACCCGCTATTGTTGGCGAGTATCTCGCAAAGTTTGCTGCCGCTGGCCATTATGGTGTCTGTGTATATTTTCTTGCGTGGTCACAACTTACCGGGTGGTGGTTTTATAGCTGGCTTGGTCACTTCCATCGCCTTTATCTTGCAATACATGGCCAATGGTTCGAATTGGATACGTGCGCGCATGGATATCAATTATCGCAAGGTGATAGCCTCAGGGTTAGCCATTGCTACACTGACGGGCATGGGAAGCTGGCTGTTTGGGCGTAACTTCCTAACCAGCTGGTTTGATTATTTTGATATTCCGTTGGTGGGCAAAACCGAGCTTGCCAGCGCAATGATTTTCGACCTAGGGGTCTATCTCACTGTGGTAGGTGCCACTTTGATGATTTTGGCAAGCCTAGGTAAATTGACAGCAGAAACACCGAAAGAAAAGGTCAACCTCTAATGGAACTCTTATATGCAAGCTGTGTAGGTCTATTAGTGGCCTGCGGAGTGTATCTTATTTTACGAGCGCGCACTTTCCCTGTGGTGCTCGGGCTTACCATGCTCTCTTACGCGGTGAACCTATTTTTGTTCTCCTCAGGGCGTCTACAAATCAATAAGGCGCCAGTGTTGGGTCAGTCTACAGGGTATGCCGATCCGCTGCCTCAGGCGTTAGTATTGACCGCCATAGTGATTGGTTTTGCTATGACCGCGTTTGTAGTGATCTTGGCTATTCGTGGTCGCGCGGACTTAGGTAATGACCACGTGGATGGTCAACCGCGCTCGAAAAAGGGGTCATAGTTGATGCAGCATTTGATCACTTTACCTATCCTACTGCCTTTACTTGCGGGGATTATTTTACTGCTCCCGCCTTGTGGTAAAAACCTCATTATTCGCCGCTGGACAGCGATGTTTATGGCATTGCTTACGTTAATAGCGAGCACGGTATTATTGCAGCAACTGCTGCAAGGCGGACCGATTGTGTATGCGATTGGTACTTGGCAGCCACCATTTGGCATCGTTTTATACGCCGATCCGTTGGCGGTGCTACTGACTATCCTAACAAGTTTCCTAACCTTGGTTACCACCATTTACGCCAGTCGCGGTGATGATAAAAAAGGCAGCTTCTATCATCCACTTACGCACTTCTTGCTTATGGGTGTGAATGGTGCCTTCTTAACCGGGGATTTATTTAACCTGTTCGTCTTTTTTGAAGTGCTACTGATTGCTTCCTATGCCTTGCTAATGCATAAAACGGATAAACAGACCACCAAAGCCGCGCTGCACTACGTGGTGCTTAACTTAGTGGGCTCGAGTATCTTCCTCATTGCCTTAGGGATTCTTTATGGGGTACTCGGTACGCTGAATATGGCGGACTTAGCCACTAAAGTAGCTCAGCTACAGGGCGATGATATTTACTTGGCTAAAATAGGTGGTTTGTTGCTGCTTATTGTCTTCGCCCTGAAGGCCGCCTTATTGCCATTACATTTGTGGTTAGCGGCAACTTATAGCCGTGCAATGCCTGCGGTAGCAGCGCAATTTGCGGTTATGACCAAGGTCGGTATTTACGCCATGATGCGCGTGTTCACCATGATCTTCGGTGATAATGCTGGCGAGCTCAGCGGTATGGCCACCACTTGGTTATGGCCTCTAGCGCTGGTCACCTTAGTGGTTGGGGCTGTTGGCGTGTTAGCTTCGGAAGATTTACGTCGGCTAACGGCAAATTTAGTCATTGTTTCGGTGGGCACCTTAGTGGCCATGGTGGCTCTGAATAATGAGCAGGCCACGGCTGTGGCAATCTATTATTTACTGCACTCAACAGTGGGCTGTGCGGCAATGTTCTTAGTCGCGGACTTGATTGGCTTACAGCGTGGTAAAGTGCAAGATAGGCTGGTGAATAGCCGCAGTGTTGCCGAGCCTAAGCTACTCGGTATCTGCTTTGTGCTGTGCGCCATTGCCTTGGCCGGTTTGCCACCACTTTCTGGCTTTATCGCTAAATTATGGTTACTGGATGCGGCTTGGGAAAGCAACGTTGCCTGGGTGTTCTGGCCCATATACCTGATTGTCAGTTTGGCAACCCTTGTGGCTTTGTCGCGAGCTGGAACGAGCCTATTTTGGCATGACAACCCACAGCAAGATGAACAATTTGAAGATGCCGTATACGCTGGCAAACGCCGAAGCTTCGCGGTGCTATTGATGCTTGCAGTGCCAGTACTAATGACAGTGTTCGCTGCACCACTGACCGAAGTGAGCCAGCATGCAGCAGCAACATTGCATAATACTCAAGTCGCAGTTGATACTGTCTTTGCGTTGGCTAAGGGGCAATAAATGCGTTTACAAGCAAAATATAAGTGGTTACCCACCCCGTTTCGCACCATATTATTGTTTGCGGTTTGGCTGTTGCTTAACAACAGCGTATCGCCGGGCCATTTAATTTTAGGGGCGGTACTGGCTATTGTTATTCCGCTGTCTATCGCACCATTTCGCAAGCCTCAGCCGTTAATATTGCGCCCCGGCTTGGCATTCAAGCAGCTGCTTATCGTGCTGTGGGACATTATCACTGCGAATGTTGAAGTAGCGATAAAAATACTGGGCCCAAGCAAGCGTTTGCGTCCTGGGTTTATTAAAGTGCCGTTAGATTTGAAACATGATTTACCTATCACTATGCTTGCGAGCACTGTGTCGTTAACTCCCGGCACGGTCAGCGCTGAGGTGTATCCGATCCCAGAGTCTCTGCCACAAGGACAAGAGCCTGAACAACGCTTCTTGCTGATCCATGTGCTTGATATGGGAGACGAACAGGAGCTGATTAACTCCATTAAAAGCCGTTACGAAGCGCCGTTGAAGGAGATTTTTCAATGTTAGAACATGTTTTACTTATCGTGTTTGCGATGATTGGCGTGTCACTGGTGCTCAATTTGTGGCGCTTGATTGTCGGCCCTTCTATCCCTGATCGTATCTTGGCACTCGATACCATGTACATTAATACCATCGCGTTGATTATTTTGTATGGTATCGGTATGCAAACACAGATTTACTTTGAAGCTGCGCTGCTTATTGCCATGCTTGGTTTTGTCAGCACTGTCGCAGTATGTAAATATTTACTACGTGGCGATATCATTGAGTAGGAGAGGGTATGTTTGAGTGGATAATTGCCGCGTTCTTACTTGCTGGCGGCGCGTTTATTTTAATTGGTTCTATTGGTCTGGTAAAAATGCCGGATTTCTTTATGCGTTTACATGGCCCAACGAAGGCCACCACCTTAGGGATGGCATCGCTACTTATTGCCGCCAATGTTTACTTTAGTGTTACCAATGGTGAAGTGAACATCAAAGAGATTCTTATTTCTATATTTTTGCTGATCACCGCCCCCATCACAGGTTATATGCTTATCAAATCGGCTATTCACCACGATTTAAAAGCGAGAGAAGATACCAAAGGGTTGGATAAAATAGAAGACGACTAAGTAACAATATGAGCAATGAAAACGGGGCGAAAAACGCCCCGTTGTTATATCGACGCTTAGAATATCCGTTAGAAAGTGGTGACCACTTTAACAGCATCTGTGACGCTGCCAGCATCAACAAAGCCGATGGTATCGGGGTTTGAGCTGACTAACTGAATCACTTCTGCATCGTTATCCACCTCTTTAGGCGGTGTGCCCTTTCCTGTAAACACGAGTTTTGACCAATAAGCCTTAAGTTGTCCAGAGGACTTATTCAGTACTTTTTGATTAAATTCATCGGCGGTGGCACCGCTGGCTTGGCTAATGGGAATTGCTTTATTGCCATTGGAGAACGATTTCTCTTTGCCAATAAAGATACGCTCCACCGTGTCCTTATTGATATCACTGCCATTACTGGGGTGAACGATAACGGCCACATCAGCCAGAGCGACTGATGAGCTTAATAGCGTGAACAAAAATGCGATCTTATACATAATTGTGCTCCTCATTTAGAATACCGCGTCAACACCGATGGTGATCGACTCACTGTCACCCGCAACCGCTAAGTCAAAAGAATCATCTTCAACTTTATCGAATTGCACTTTAAATGCAGCGGACGGGTGGAAGTCCCACCTTACACCCACCGATGTGGTGTTGTGCTGCTCGGTATCACCATCGCCTTCTTGATCAAACTCAGAATAACTCACATAGGGTGTGATGCCATCAAAGCGGTAGCCAGCGCTGATCATATAGGTGTCGAGGTTGCCATCGAGGTCGAGGCGGTTAAGCTCTGTTAATACAAAGGCGTCGCCAAAGTCGAGGTTCAAGGCGAGACCATAAAACTTACCGTCGCGTTCGGTATCCCCATCTTCCCAAACAACGATATTGCCACTGCGATAACGCTCATTGGTATAGCGCATGTGTGTAGCCCGTATTTCAAACCAGTCGTTACTCGCTTGAATTACGCCGCCAATGATATCTTTCCATATTTCTCTGGTTGGCTCTTGGAAGAAAAACTCGCTGAGCAGCTTGTTGCTCTCGTCGTCTTCACGGCCACCATAAATATTACCGCTGATGGACCAGTCGCCAACATAACCGTTGTATAGCAAGTTAAGGCCGTTGTAATTGAATATTTGCCAGGTGTAATTATCGGCAGGAGGCCGCATCCATACATAGGCATAACCAACATCATAGAAATCCGAGTAGTAGAATAGTGGTAGGCGCTTCTTCCCCCCTTGCAAAGTCCAATTTTCATTGAGCTCATAAGACAAGTAGGCCCACTCGAACTCAGCATCAAAATCATTGGCACCGCGAGCAACTATTTGCCCTGTTGCGCTAAGACCATCCATCAAGTCGGCACTCACTTGAAGGCCGAATAGCGACTCGGGTTCGAAAGATATTTCATCGGTGTAAGCACTAACAATAGGGTAGTCGGCTAAAAAAGTCGGCTCTACACCATATTGTGGAACACCATCACCACTGAGCACTTTACCAGCATTTATGCTGACAAAGCCCGATACGTTGACATCAGCAAAACTTTGCGAGCTGAACGACAACGCCACTGCAATTAACGATAGTTTGAGTTTCATACCTGTTTCCTAAGTTGTGTGCTTAGTGCTCCTTGAGTATAGACAAATATAAGGTTTGTAAATTTTTTGTTGTGTATTCAGCAGGCAACCACCACCGTGGCGTTTTTTGCATGAACCAATAAAAATGAGAGAAAAAGCAAAAAAAGTTAGAATTTTCTTAAATTTGGTTAACACTTAGAGGTAGCTGGCCGATACCTAATAAGCATTACTTTCTGAGGTGTACACTATGAATACGGGTTTCTCGTTCGCAAACCTAAGCATTACTAAAAAAATCCACGCGATTACATGCATTGCGGTGGTGGCTTTTGTGGTGATTGTGTTAGTCAACTATTCCGCCATGAGCTCAAATCAGCAATCACTCAACGAGCTTGAGACTTCCACCTACAACTTGCTCAACATCACCGCAGAAAACGCCACTGCGCTGAAGAGCGTTGATGAGCTTTATACCCAGGCAGTCACCTTTGGTGATGCAGAGTTGTTGGATAAAGCCGAAGAGGTCTATCAAACCATCACGGATAATTTAGAAAAGCTAAATAGCATCCAAAGCGGTTTTATGCCTGCGAACACCTCTAAGCGGCTGCAAGATTATAAAAACATTGCCGCTAGCATCGCCAAGGGGATGATCGATGGCACGGCGGACTTCAGTAAAATTCAACAAAACGCAAAGCAAAAAACCGACATTTTCAATTCCCTAACGACTGACTTTAACAACGCCGAAGAGCGAGCCAATGCGCGCTTTTTAGAGCTGATAAACGAAACTGAAAGCCGCTCAGGCGCAGCAATGACAACCATGTTAATTGTCGCCGTGGTCTCTGTGATTTTTGTGGTGCTACTTGCGGTGGTGATCGCCCGAGGTATAGGTAACTCGGCAAAAGATGCCGCGCAAAATTTGCATTTGTTGGCACAGGGACAGGGATCGTTGTCGACCACGCTCAATGTGCGTTCTCATGATGAAATTGGCCAAGTCTCCATCAACTTCAATGAATTTATTGCCCTGCTAAAAAAAGCGGTGGTTGAAGTGATGAATGTGGTTGAACCGCTGATGGAGAACTCTACACGCTTGGTGCAAGGCATGGAAAAAGCAGAGTCTGCGACCAACCAGCAAACCAGTGATGCAGAAATTGTCCGCCAGTCGATGGAAGAGATGCGCCAGAGTGTGGGTGATATTTCTCATTCTGCTTCTCAAGCATCCGACGCAGCGCAACTTGCCGAGCAAGAGGTGGCACAAAGCAAAGACCAAATCCGCGTATCCGTGAGTGAATCACAAACCCTGAGTGAGGAAATCAACCGCGCCGCAGGCACGATTAATAAGTTGGCGGATGATACTCAAAACGTAACCCAGATTCTGAATGTTATTACCTCAATTGCAGAGCAAACTAACTTATTGGCATTGAATGCAGCAATCGAGGCTGCCCGTGCTGGCGAACAAGGCCGAGGCTTTGCGGTGGTCGCCGATGAGGTTCGAGAGCTGGCCTCACGCACCGCCAAATCCACCAATGAAATTCGCGAGTTGCTTACCGTTTTAACTGAAGCAGCCAATGATGCTGTTAAGGCAATGACATCAGCGCGGGATATGGCCAGTAATAATGCTCAAGCCGCCGAGCAAACAGGGCAATCGATTGAGCAAATCTCCGAACAGATTTTGTCTATTAACACCATGAACGGGCAAATTGCCGCCGCCACAGAGGAGCAAACCTCAGTGGCTACTATGGTTGTTGATAATGTCACTTCAATGCATCGCTCCTTTGAAGATACGATGCAAGCGCTCAGTGAAGTGCGCGATGTCGCTAAAAACTTACACTATCTATCTGACAACCTGTTGGACGCCACTGCCAAATTTAAAGTGGAATAAGTGAATCAAGGGTGAGTAAGGGCGCTACTAGATAGCGCCCTTTTTTTAGGCATTTACTGAGATGTCTTTGCGCATTGCTAGTCTCACAGCGAAAAGAAACACTCAAAACGGGTGAATTTTCAAGCATTGAGCAATCCATGAGGGTGGTCAATAAATGGTTAAAACATGCAATTAGCGATCATTTAGACTAATCCAGCTGAGAGCAGAATCTTTAACCTTTTGAAATTAAATCACTTTTATTTGGCACCAAGTTTGCTCTGTAAAGGTTGGTTCAATTCCATTAAGGATAAAAAGTGAAAAGCGTTGGATATCTTTTAGTTTTACTCATTTTTGCGTCAGGTTGTGCAACAAACAGTAGAAATCTAAGCCAGGCTCTTGGAGAAGAAAATTCTCATTCGCGTGACCTTATCACTGTTGAAGAGGTCGTTTTTGACAGCGAAGGGGTACCACTATCAGGGAGCATATATATTCCTAAAAACGCACAAGCAGCGGTCGTTCTGGTACACGGCTCAGACCCTGTTCCACGTATGTCGAAGCTAGCAGAGTCACTGGCCAAGCATGACTTGTTGGTTTTGACCTATGACAAGCGTGGGGTGGGTGAGTCTGGTGGGGTTTACGTTGGGCCTCAAGTTGGAACTAATAATATCAGTGTTGATAATTTAACGTTGCTTGCCAAAGATGCCAGTGCTGCGGTAGATGTGGTTCATGAATATGACAATAGTTTATCCATAGGCCTTCTAGGTGCCAGTCAAGCTGGCTGGATTATTCCAATTACCGCACTTAATAATCAATCGGTCGAGTTTATGGTTCTCTTTAGTAGTCCTACTATCACGACTTTGGAACAACTGAGGTTCCAGTTCTACACAAATGGGAGAGAAGATTTTTGGCAAACACAGAGCTATGAAGAGGCCCGTGAACACACCCTAACCGATCCTGATAAATACGAGTTTAACGCAACGGATCCGAAAGTTTACCTAGACTCTCTATCAATACCTGGGCTGTGGCTCTTTGGAGAGCAGGATATACAGGTCCCGGTCAAAATGTGTGTGGAGCAACTAAATGAGCTAAAAGCTCAAGGCAAGCCTTTTGAATATGTCTTATTTCCATCGCTTGGACACAATACGAACAAAGCTGAGCCTCTCGCTATTGCGATACATTGGATAGAGCAAAAATATGCCTCCAATTAACCCGCTATTCGTGTTTCGGCTAAGTTGGAAAAACCCAAGATCATGGCTACTTAACGGCTCAAATGCGACAGCAGATTGCAGCGCGGCGCAGAGCATTATTAATCTATTATGGCGCTTGACCTACTTTTGGGGCCAAAGAAATGAATGGTCGCTTTTGACAGCAGCCAAAAGTCATTAAACTTAACAATGATTGAGCGAAAGCAGATATTCACTTGCTAGCGAGTCTTGGAGTGCCTGTTAAATGCTGGTAAGAACATTACCCCAGTTAAAAGAACCCTCCCAGAACTTACTTTCGACAATAACTGCTTAGCAGTCGATACCGCATTGCATTCCTTTTGCTCTGCGGAAATATTTACTTTAATGTTTGGTTTACGATAATTTTTTCAGTAATACTTATGAGTCTACAGGTGCTTGGCATCTTACCTTGCAAGGTCTCCTAATAAGTTGTTATACACCAAAGGAAAATCTATGACATCGGAAGCTATTTTTGTAACAATCTTTGCATCACTTCTTTCAGGCTTATTCGGCGTACTTATTTCTTTTAAGTTCTATGAGCGTCTTGAGAAAAGAAAACTTCGAATTGAGACTGCAAAGAAGCTAATTGGAGGAAGATTTAATCTTGCCTCTAATGAGTTCAACATTGCTATGAATGAAATATTTGTTGTCTATGCCGATTGCCCTGAGGTAATGACAGCAATGACGAACTTTTGGGAAATTCTCCAAGTTCCACGTGGCCAGCGCTCTGATAAAGTCGTTGATGATAAGCTACTTACTCTTTTGAAAACGGTATGCAAAAATTCTGGCATTACTCATTCGAAAGATATCAATGATGACTTCTTCTTAAGAACTTTTAACGGTAACGGCAATCCTGTATCTGCCAAGCAAGGCGTATAACAAAAAATTAAGTCTCTCGCGGGCTTGCTGGGAAAAAACATGGCGTCAGTGTCACTTCGTTCCGATTATAGCCGCCATGTTTGTGCCTTTTATTTGGGTGTTACTTTAACGGGGAAATTTGAATTAGAATGAAGTTTTTAGTTTCTTCACTTCCTATTTTTTTGCTCATTGGTTGCACGACAGGCAGGTTGGAATATGTCACCCCGGAAGGCGAAACGAAGTACGGATGCGAAACTGAATACACGTGGCAACCCAGCGTAGACAAATACGCAGTAGAGTACATTCTAAGTTACTGTGCCAAACAGGCTGCTCAACTTGGAAATACAGTCGTCAATACGAATCTGCTAAATCTAGACTTATCTATTCCTGCGCCACCGGCTGGTCAAAACTGGAGCTTTGACCTAGCGAAATCAATGTACAAAAAAGGGCAGCTCACCGATAAACAATACGGTTACCTAATCGCTTATATGGATTTGGGGCATGACAAAGGTTGATGTTTCAGCAAGTTCACATAATAAAGAGTTTACCCCACTCACTTCGGTCTCTGGTGCAGTAATGCAGCCGTGCTTCGCGATGATGTCACTAGTTCAATGTCCGTTAGCTTTGTGATTTAGGAGCAGGATGGCCGTGAGAATATTCCTAATTTTGATGACTTCTTTATTGAGTTCAGCCTCTCTAGCCAATGACGTCGAGTTTTCATCGTTTAGAATAGGAACAGACTCTTACGATACTCGTAGTGGAGTCTTTAAACGTTTACTGTGTCTGGAAAGCCAAGACAGTATAGAAGTCGTTTTATCGCTTACTACAAGTGAAAAACTGCAACTTTTTCGTTTAGCCCAACAGGATATTTTTGAGGGCAATGCAGATTTGGGTGAACTAGAAGGTGTATGTGTTAGCAGTTACCCATACGAAGTTATATATGGTGACAGCACGGGGGAAATTAAAACGACTTGTTATTCGCCTTTACAAGATGATGAAGCTCATTTATTAAAGTTTGTTTACTCTATTGATACTGTTCAAAATTTGCCAAAATCACATTGCAGGCTTTATTAGTACTTGCACGTGGCAAGTAATTCACCTGAAATAAGAAGTAGTGGGATGAGCTCACCCTATATACTTTTATTCTGTTAATTAGGCCTTAGCACTCGCCATAGACACCTAAAAACTGCCAGGTTGGACTAGGTTCAACTTATCCAATCTGGCAGGCTCGGTTTAGGTTTATTTAATTTAGAAGGTGGCGACCACCTTCACCTTGTCACTGGCACTTGCGGCACTAACGTACCCTATTGCCCCAGGGTTGGCTGCCACAAAATCAATCACCGCTTGATCGTTCGCTAACTTGTCCGGTGGTGTTCCTTTACCTGTAAACACCAGCTTAGACCAGTAGGCGTTAAGTTGTGAACTCGATTTGCCTACCACCTTATCGTTAAACTCATCAAAGGCGGGTGTGCCATCTTGATTCACCGCCGTGGCACTATTGCCATCAGGGAAAGACTTAGATTTACCGAGATAAAGCTTCTTGATCGCATTTTGATCTAGGCTTGCACCATTACTGGGATGAACGACTACGGCAATATCAGCCCACACCCCTTGTGCGAATACTAAAAGCGAAACTGCTGCTACTTTTTTTAACATGTTTTTCCCCTTAGAACACTAAGTCTACACCCATAGATACAAGATCTACTTCGGTATTGGTAATATCGTCTTCAAATCGGCTCACATCAATTTTAAATGCCGCCGATGGATGGAAATTATAGCGTGCGCCTATAGTGTAGGTATTGGATTCTGCCCGCTGAGAGAGTAGTACGAAGTTAGTAGCGTCTCGCAGCAACGGCGCATTTGGGTCACTCGGGTTAGTCGACACATTGATAGGGCCGTTAGGTGTTTGAATCTGTGCAGGTATGGTGTTCAACTCGGAACTGTCATTCTCGTCGTCGTTATTTTCATAGGTAAAATGCACTGTCCAATCATCGATACGATAACCCACCGAGGCATAGTACTGGCGCTGTTTTGCCAATATGCTGTCTTCTACCTCAAACTGGGTATACTCAGCATCAAATAAGAAGTTATTGTAATCAACACCAAAGCCAACGGCTGCGAAGTAGGCATCATCCTCTTCAATTTCTAGGTCTTGGCGTTGCTCACTCAGTCCATAACTATCTAAGCCGTTTAGTAGCGAAGTTAATTGTGCACTGTTGCTTACATCAATGCTGGCTTCACTCATAAAGTACGCTACCCGCGCGGTGAACCAATCTTTCGATAGTGTCCAGTTTACGCCCAAAGTATCGTTAAGTTCAGCAGCATCGTTATTGGTAACGGCGACAATATCGTCATTTACGGCACCGTACATCAACTGCAACGCACTGTCCCAGTCACCTAGCGTGCTGTTATGCAGGTAACTTAATCCTTCGTAGGTGGTGAAACTGAGGTTATAAACAGACTGTGGCGGGCGCACCCAACGATAGGCGTAACCCACATCTAAAAAGTCTGAATAGCGATAAAAAGGAATGCGCATTTTCCCGGCGCTAAGCTGTGAATTGTCAGATATCTCGTAGGTGAGATAGGCCCATTCAAACTCAGCATCAAAGTCGTTCTCTCCGCGCGCAATAACCTGTGCGGTGGCGCTTAGGCGCTCTTGCAAATCGGCAGACACCTGCAAGGCAAATTTGCTCTCTTGCTCCATATTAAAGTCATTATCATAGCCATAGAGCGTATCGTCATCATCCAAAGTTTGACCACCGACAATAGAGGCGAAACCATTTATTCTTACCTCAGCAAAGCTGGGCAAGCTAACCAGTGCGGCTGCAATAGACAGCCCTAGTAACGTTTTCTTCATGTTGATTTCCTTACTGTTACCGATTAAGGGTGCCTTTTGAGCATAGAATAAAATACCTAGTTAACAAGGTAGGTGACTGATACTTAAGCAGTAGTTCAAGGCAAGAGTATTGCTAATGAAGTTAAGAAAGTGTCCGCTGCGGACACTTTTATTGTCCGCGGACACCATGTACATCTCAATGATTTTGATAAAAAGAAATATAAAACAATGATTTAAGTATTATCTTTGAGTTGGCATGGTTTTCGTAACCCTGTACTCATACGTACTAAGGGAAGTTGTTATGCTATTAACTTTATTTGTTTTTTTTACCTCTCCGTTATTGGTGCTTACGGCGGCACTTATCAGCACCTGGTTACATAGTAACTGCCTGTTGGTCGGGGAGGCGCAGTCATGATCCGTGATACCCAAGCACAGGACACTGTTGTGAAAGAGCGCCAGCGCTCATACAAACCCTTATTGATTGGTCTTATCAGCATATTAGTCATCGCTGCAGCGCTCTATACCTTTGCTAGTCCCCAGTCTAATACCAGCCATTCCATTGCCCGTGAGAGTGTCAAAATTGCCACCGTCGAGCGGGGTAACTTGGTTCGCGATATCGCTACCACAGGGTTTATCGTCGCGGCCAATGCCCCGCAAGTATATAGCCCAACACAGGGCTATGTTGAACTGCTGGTCAACCCCGGCGATACCATTGCTGTGGGGCAGGTCGTGGCGCGAGTTAAAAGCCCCGAGCTGGCCAACAACTTAAAGCAACAGCAGTCTGAGCTTCAGCGTTTAGAAGATGAGCTTTCGCGCAAAGAATTACAGGTGCGCCGCGATAAACTCGCACTTATGCGCACGCTGGATATGGCCAAAGTGACTTTAGATGCGGCTAAACGTGAGCATCGTCGAGCGCTTATCTCTATTAAAGACAACCTTATTAGCCAAATTGATATGGAGCAGGCACAAGATGAATTAGCGCGTGCCAAACTAGCCTATAAACATGCTCAGCAAGAAGTACAAATTGGCGAAGACACCTTAGCATTCGAATTAAAGTCAGCACACAGCGATGTCACCAGGCAGCAGCTTGTTGTTGATGACATCAGTCGTAAAGTGCGCGAGTTAGCGATTGTCGCGCCGGTCAGCGGGGTGGTGGGTAACCACTTTGTCCAACAGCAAGCAGCTGTGGCTCCGAGCCAGGCACTGATGACGCTGGTTGATTTAAGCGCTTTTGAGGCCGAATTACAGGTACCTGAAAGCTACGCCAATGAGCTTGGCTTAGGCCTTGAGGTCGAACTCAGTATTGGCTCTGAGCAGCTGGTGGGTGAGCTGGTGTCTATCTCTCCTGAAGTGAAAGATCGCCAAGTGAGCGCCCGAGTGCGTTTTACCCAGCGTGAGGGCTTGCGCATTCGTCAAAACCAACGGATTTCGGCACGCATTCTCCTAGAAAACCGTGAAGATGTATTGATGGTGCGCCGTGGGGCATTTATGAATCAAGGCGGTTTTGTGGCCTATCGCGTCAATGGCGACGTGGCTGAACGAATTCAAATTCAAACAGGGGCGAGCAGTATGGCGGCGGTCGAGCTCACCGCAGGGGCACAGCAAGGCGATGAACTTGTGGTGTCCAGTTACGATGTATTTAACCAAGCGCAACGTGTATTGCTACGTTAAGCGTTTATAAGAAAGGATATAAAAATGATTAGAATGAATAATATCAACAAGGTATACCAAACGGATATGGTGCAAACCCACGCCCTACGGGATTTCAACCTTAATGTTGAGCAGGGTGAATTTATCGCTGTCACTGGGCCGAGCGGCAGCGGTAAAACCACGTTTTTAAACATCGCCGGGATGTTAGAGCCGTTCTCTAGCGGTCAGTATCAGCTCGACGGTGTGGATGTGGGTGGTTTGAACGACAATCAACGAGCTGATTTACGAAACCAAAAAATTGGCTTTATTTTCCAAGGATTTAACCTTATCCCAGATTTGAACTTGTATGAAAATGTGGAAGTGCCATTGCGATATCGCGGTATCAAAGCCGCAGAGCGTAAAAAGCGCATAGAGCGGTGTCTTGAACTGGTAGGCCTCGGTGCTCGCGCTAAACACCTGCCACAACAGCTCTCTGGGGGGCAGCAGCAGCGTGTCGCGATCGCTCGGGCGTTGGCCGGCGAACCGCGCTTTCTACTTGCCGATGAACCAACCGGAAACCTCGATAGTTTAATGGCGCGTCAGGTCTTGGAAATTCTTGAAGATATTAACCGTGAAGGGGCGACCATTGTCATGGTTACTCATGATCCGGAGTTGGCACGCCGAGCGCCGCGCAATATTCAGGTCGTCGATGGCCAACTTGCTGATTTTAGTCTGTATCAAGGCCGACCTAGTAGCGCAAGCAGTGCCGGCGATATTGCTCAACAGGCTGTAGGGGGCTAATGATGTTTTGGCACTATATTGATTTAAGTTGGCGTTCGCTCAAGCGTACCCCCATGGTGAGCACCTTGATGGTGTTGGCTATCGCCATTGGCATCGGTGTAACGATGACGACTTTATCGGTGTATCACATGATGAGCGCCGACCCTATTCCGGCAAAAAGTAAACAACTGTTTGCCGTGCAATTGCAGTCTATGGACGATGGCGACGGCTGGTGGACCAGCGATGATTTGCCTTATCAACTGTCTTTCCCAGATGCAGAAAATCTATACCAAGACCGTGCAGCGAAAGCGCAAGCGCCAATGTTGCGCACAGGTTTTGCCGTACACCTTGGAGATGCGCGTACCAAGCCACAACTGATGGGGGCAAGAGCGACGAGTCGCGACTTTTTCAGCATGTTTAACGCCCAGTTTGTGCATGGTGGAGCATGGCGCGAGCAGGCGGACAAAGACGCAATGAAACAGGTGGTCATTGAGCGTAGCTTGAGCGAAGAACTTTATGGGCAGCAAAGCCCAGTGGGAAAAACCTTATACCTCGACAATCATGTGTTTGAAGTGGTGGGAGTTGTTGCGCCAGTCACCCGTCATGTCAAATTTTACGATTTGAATAATGGCGCGTTTCGCAAGCCAGAACGCATTTTTGTGCCGTTCTCTTTAATTCGTGAGCTGGAATTGCCCTCATGGGGTAACTCCAACGGTTGGAAACGCGAAGAGATCAAAAGCTATCAAGATAAATTGAATTCGGAGATTTATTGGCTGCAATATTGGGTCGAGCTCGATAATGATGAGCAAAAGCAGCAATACAGCGACTATTTGCGCAATTATATCGACCAGCAAAAGCAACTGGGGCGGTTCACGCGAGAGCATCCGAAGTTTTCCTTGCGCGATGTGAATCAGTGGATGACGTACAACAAGGTTGTCAGCGAAGACAATAAAATTTTAGTGTTATTAAGCTTTATGTTCTTGGCTGTTTGCTTGGCGAATATCCTCGGTCTACTGCTCGCTAAGTTTATGCGTAGGGCACCCGAAGTGGGTGTGCGCCGAGCCTTGGGGGCGAGCAAAACACAAGTATTTATGCAGCATTTGGTCGAGGTTGCCTTGCTTGGCAGCTTAGGCGGTGTGCTCGGTATTTTTCTGGCACAGTTGAGCCTCTGGGGCGTGCGAGAAAGTTACAGCGCCTACAGTGACTTGGCTACC
Organism: Pseudoalteromonas sp. SW0106-04; assembly: GCF_001293805.1. Lineage (NCBI taxonomy): Bacteria > Pseudomonadati > Pseudomonadota > Gammaproteobacteria > Alteromonadales > Pseudoalteromonadaceae > Pseudoalteromonas > Pseudoalteromonas sp. SW0106-04. Next base: position 207,880 of record NZ_BCAI01000004.1, read on the forward strand.
ATGGACGCGTTCATGCTTATCAGTGCGCCAGTCATTGCCATTATCGCGTGTATCGTCGCTGGCTTGTTACCGGCTTGGCAGGTGTGTCGAACCAACCCCGCTTATTATCTGAAAACGCAGTAGGAGCTAGAGCATGTCAGAATTAAAACCCATGATAAACGCATTACTGCGCTCAAAAATTGGTGCTGTGTTACTACTGGTACAGGTGGCCATCACCTTGGCTATCGTCAGTAATGCGGCGTTTATGATAAGCGACCGTCTCGCCTATTTGAATCAACCTACTGGCTATGACGAGTCGGCTATTTTTAGCTTTCGAGTGAATAACTTTGACCCTGATATCAACCTGGTTCAGCAATACGCCTTGGATGAACAGGCGATCCGCTCTGTTGATGGTGTGGTTGATGTGGCGATGACTAACTGGGTGCCACTGTCCGGCAGTGGTGACTCGAGCAGTATGCACACTTCGCCACCGCCAGAGATGGGCCGTGGTGTGCGTGCAGCGTATCAGCTTAGCAGCGACAGCGCCCTCAATACCCTAGGTGCCACATTAATTGCTGGGCGTAACTTCCGTGCTGATGAAGTCGTGCACAGTGATAATCGCGACAATTTGCCAACCACAGCCATTGTCACCAAAGATTTGGCCGAGGAGATGTTTCCCGATGAGTCAGCGCTTGGGAAAACCGTTTATCAAGGGCAAGGCGCACTGAAAATAATCGGGGTTATCGATACCATTAAAGGCCCGTGGCTTGATGATAGTCGCCCGGCCAATGTGATCTTCTTCCCGTTTAATTATGCCGACTCGCGAGCCGAGTTCATTGTTCGCACCGAGGCCCATAAACGAGCACAGGTAATGGCACAAATCGAAGAGCTGTTACTTAACAACGAATCTCAGCGCGTGATCTATCGTATTGAAGGATTAGATGAAAGCAAAGCCGCTTATATGGCGCGTGATAGGCTGGTCATGCGTATGCTGATCGTGTTAATTGTGGTCTTAGTACTGGTTACTGCGCTAGGTATTTTTGGCTTGACGCTGTTTAATATCTCCAAACGCACTAAACAAATCGGTACGCGTCGCGCCTTAGGTGCAAGACGCTCGGCCATTGTTCGTTACTTCTTGGTCGAGAATGCATTGGTTGCCAGTGTCGGCATTGTTCTTGGAGCGGGCCTGGCCATGTTATTAGGGCAGCAGCTTATGACGGTCTTTTCTCTGCCCAGTCTATCGTGGACTTTTGTCTTGGCGAGTGCCACTTTTATGCTCATAATGAGTTTGATTGCCGCTTGGGCGCCGGCTCAGCGAGCCGCCAATATCGAACCCAGCATCGCTACGCGGTCTATATAATTACAATAACAAGCGGCGCCGATAGGTGCGCCGCCACATTATGGATAATATGAAAAAGATACTCATCGTTGACGATAACACCGCAGTGTTGGAAGCATTGTCGCTGCTACTGGAGATTCATGGTTATCATCCCGTGGTCTGTGAAACGCCCGCCGAGGCGCTGCATATCGTTCGCTATCAACGTATTGCTTTAGTTTTACAGGATATGAACTTCAGTGCCGATACCACCTCAGGTGAGGAGGGCAGAGCGCTGTTTTATCAGTTACGAGAAATCAACTCACACCTTCCGGTGGTATTGATCACCGCTTGGACCGAGCTCAGTACCGCAGTGGAGTTAGTCAAAGCCGGCGCAGCCGACTACATTGGTAAGCCTTGGGATGACCAAAAGCTGTTAACGACCATCGAAAATCTTGTCGCGCTGGGCGAAGCCGCCAGTGAGAATGCAACCTTCAAACGCCAAGCCCAAGAGCGCAGCCAAGCTCATGCTGGCGCTGATTTAGCCGGGTTGGTATTTGCCAGTGCTGCAATGCAGCGGGTTGTGGATATGGCGTTGCAGGTGGCCCATGCTGATGTGCCTGTGCTTATCACGGGAGCGAATGGCAGTGGTAAAGAAGGCATTGCTGAGATTGTGCACCGTAACTCTGTACTCAAAGCACAGCCCTTTATTAAAGTGAATGCAGGAGCACTGCCTAGCGACTTAATTGAAGCGGAATTATTTGGCGCTGAAGCCGGCGCATTTACCGGAGCCAAAACCACACGCATAGGACGCTTTGAAGCCGCTGATGGGGGCACCTTGTTCCTTGATGAAATAGGTAACCTATCACTCGATGGGCAAATGAAATTGTTGCGTGTGCTGCAAAGTGGTGAATTTGAACGCGTTGGCTCCACGCAAACCCGTAAGGTCTCGGTGCGGGTGATCTCTGCGACCAATGCAGACCTGCGCAGCGATATTCAACAGGGGCGCTTTCGCGAAGACTTATATTATCGTCTCAATGTCATTGAATTAGCGGTGCCACCTTTGTGCCAACGCCAAGATGATATCCCAGCTCTAATTGCGCACTTTTTACCAGGACGAGAGCTGAGTCCTCATGCTGAGCAGGCGCTGCGTCATCATAGTTGGCCAGGAAACGTACGCGAGTTGGAAAACGCCTGTAAGCGTATAGCGGTGCTTAAGCCGCAAGGTGAATTACAGGCAGATGATTTTGCTTTGCAAAGTGCTGAGCAAGCACAGGTGCAAAAACATGAGCCCTCGAAGCAGGACATTGAACACTCTATGCGTCTACATCAAGGGGTGGTGGCCAAAGTGGCACGGGATTTTGGTTTATCGCGACAAGCGCTGTATCGGCGTATGCAGAAATTTGGTATTGAATACTAATGGCCTTGTTAACTTCACCCACTAGTCGCCTTACTTGGCAGCTGAGCTCATGGCTGAGCTTGTTTGTTTGTGCGCCGGTTGTAGCTGGGGTATTGCTAGGGTTGTTATCGGTGTTGCAGGCGTTGCTCTTAGCCGTCGTGCTTGGCGCGCTGCAAGCCATGTTTATACATTATGTGGTCACACCCAGAGTGAAAGGGCTCCAGGCTATAGAGTCAGGGCTGTTGAATTTTAAGGATGGAGATTTTTCCACCTCTTTGGCTTATAACAAAAATGATGAGCTGGGCGATTTGTGTCGGCTTTACAATGACACCGCGAGCAAATTACATCAGGAACGACAATGGATATACCAACGAGAATTGATGCTCGATAAGGTTCTGCATAGCTCGCCGCAAGCGCTGTTATTAGTGAATGACAAACAGCAGGTGGTGTACAGTAACCACAGTGCTAGGAGCTTATTGTTTGCCGATTTACGCGTTGAGGGTGAGCAATTATCGGTATTGTTTGCGCGCATGCCAAACGGGTTAGCGCAAGCTTTGCAGGCAGGGAAAGAGGGCTTATTTAGTGTTGAGCAGCAACATGAGCAGCGGCAAACATGGCACTTAGCCACCGGACACTTCTTGCTCAACAATCAAGCTCATACCTTGTATATACTCAAGCCCATGACACGGGAGATCTCACGCCAAGAAGTGCAGGTGTGGAAAAAGGTGATCCGAGTCATTAGCCACGAACTCAATAACTCCCTCGCGCCGGTATCATCCATGTTGCACTCTGGGCAGTTGTTGGCACAAGGCATTGAAGACACCCGTTTAGCGCGGGTATTTACAACGATTGACGAACGAATCGGTAAACTCAGTGAGTTTGTTCAAGGGTATGGGCGGTTCGCTAAATTACCACAACCGCAAATGAAACATTTCAGCTGGCACAAGATGATGCAAGGGCTTACGCAGCAATGGGCTTTTACACTGCTTGGGGAATTGCCAGAGCAGGGCTATGGCGATGATACTCAGCTTGAGCAATTGCTTATTAACCTGCTCAAAAATGCCCATGAATCAGGCTCTCCAGAGGCAGATATCAGTGTTGAGGTGAATTGTAGCGAGGCGCAGCAGGAAATACTGGTTCGCGATCGCGGTAAAGGCATGTCAGAAGCCGTGATGGCCAGTGCGTTGGTGCCCTTTTACTCCACTAAAAGTTCGGGGTCAGGGCTAGGCTTAGCGCTGTGTCGTGAAATTTGCGAGGCGCATCATGGTGACATCAGTTTACACAATCGCCACCACGGTGGCTTAGTAGTGCGTGTGCACCTGCCCCTTGCTTAGTCGGTTGTGCCAGGCAAAAACAAAAGCGAACGTTAAATTAGCATGAGTAACACTTTATACATCACCGGCGCTGGGGTTAGCGCCGCCAGCGGTATTCCCACCTTTCGTGGTGAGGATGGGTTCTGGCGCATCGGCAGCGCACACTACACGCCTATGGAAATGGCAACTCGGGCCATGTACCAACATAATCCCAAGGAGTTTTTAGCCTGGTATTATCATCGTTTTGCTACGTACCGCCATCATGGCCCGAATGATGTGCATCACTGGCTCAGCGATAAAAATCTGATCACCCAAAATATAGATGGCTTAGATGCCAAGGCGGGGAACAACAATTATATCGCTATTCACGGGCGCTTAGATTTAATGACCGAATTTCATAACCAAGGAGAGGCGGTGACGACACACCCAGCGCCTTGGGAGAGCATTGATGAGGGGAACCTCCATGCTTCGTTGCTGGCGGCCTTTGCCATTGACGGTGAAAAGCCCCAGCTATACCACTCTTACAAACCTTTGGTCCTGCTCTTTGATGAGTATTACACCGACCTATATGGTATTACCGAGGCTCAGCAACTCATGCTATCAGCGGATAAAATCGTGTTTATTGGTACCTCGTTCAGCGTCAATATTACGCAAATGGCATTGGAGATTGCTCGAAGCAGAGGCATTGATGTTGAGGTTGTTGACCCTGAACCGGTGCAAGTAGCACATGCACAGGTGACTTATCACCGCATGACGGCGTTGGAATATGTGCAACGTATGGGTTAGCAGGTAATAAAAAAGCGCCCAAATGGGCGCCTTTAGTTAACGACTAGGAGTTAGTTGCTAATTTCAAAAATAACGCTTTGTTCTTGTTCGAGAAACCCGAATGTCATGAGCGCATCACCGCTGACATCCGCCTTCGCAGTGACATTCAAATACACTTCGTCACTTGCGCGCTTATTTAAGGTAGCAGTAACTAAGCTGTTATTGATAATCCACGTACTGGCATCGGTGACGTTAATGTTGTCGCTAAAACCAGTGTAATCCGCATACACACGTATTTCGGTGCTTTCACCTGCATTTAAGCTGATAGTTTCGCTATTGTCGTTAATAAAAATAGCAGATAACTCACCTTCTTGCGCAGAAGTGACTGACAGGCTGATGGAGTCTTGTACAGAGTCTGAGCAGCTCGCATACACCAACCCATCCCCTTTTTCTGTTGCCAATACGGCGCCACTGAATCTTGGGTTTGTTTCGATATAGGCGATAGCATTGTTATTTTCAGCCCAATTCACACCCGGTGTAACATCAACACTTTGCTCGTTAAGCGTGCCACGCACTTGCAAGGTTTCGCGCTCACCTAAATCAAGGTCTAAAGACTCATAGCTCTGCTCGTCGCTATCGACAAAACGAATGCTGGTGATTTGTGTTGGCGCGGTTGTGAAACTGAGCTGGTTACTGTTTGCTTGTGCGTAGGAGGCGCGCACTTGAAGGTCATCACCACTGCTATCAGAGGTATATAAAACACCAAAATCATTGATGTAAGCCGTGGCACTGCCTGCCACTTCCCAGGTCAGCTTGTTGTTATCCACGGTGCCTTGATACCCATCATCATAGGTGACGGCGGTGGTAATTGTGTTTGGTTGACAGGCATAAGCACGGGCACTGTTTGCGCTCAAGGTCAGGCTCGCTACTTGAATGTCTTTAATAGATACTTCGATGCTTTCACTAACGTCATTGATGGTTGTCGCAGTGAAGGTGACTAGGCCTTGTTCAGTGTCGCTTTGAGCTTTAGCGGTGATTTTACCCTCGTCATTAATGCTCGCAAAATCAGGATGTGAGGATTGCCATATCACCTCTTTGGTAATGTCGCGAGAGTCGCCTTTTGAGTCCACCCCAGTGGCCTTGAGTTGCAGCTCATCACCAGGTTCAATACGAATGCCACCGCCGGTAATGGAAATGCTTTCAATAAGTTCACCAGATTGTCTTTGGCGCTCTTTCTCGAATGCGGTGTTAATGCTGTTGGCATTGTCGTTGTCACTGCAGCCACTGAGCATGCCTAAACTTAAAAGCAGGCTGCTTGCCAATAGAGTTTTATTCATTGCTTTATCCTTAAAAAACATAACTCAGACCAATGCCCCACGCGTCAATGAGGATATCGTCTTTGTTATAACGCTGTTGGTAATCGGCATTAATACGAAAATTATAGGGAAGGTCATAATTTACTCTGCCTCCCCAAGCAAAGCCTGAGAATTCTTCTAAGCCATCATAGACACTGGGCTTGCCACTGAAGAGCACTTCGGTACGCGCATAACCTAAGGCTAAATCGACGCTAAAACCATCGTAATTCGGTGAGCGAAAGCGAAAAAATGCGCTGTAATTTTGGTCGATGTCCGTGGTGACACCTAGAAGATCGTCGTCGCTGCTACTCACTCCGCCTTGAAGCTCAAGGAAAATACCATTGTAAAGTTCAGCACCTAGCTTAATATTGTTCACTGTGGGGGAGGCGCTATTGCCATCAAAATCGGTGCTTAGTTGCAGGTAATCTGCACCGATATAATATTCATTGGCGTGAGCGTAATTGCACGCGAGCGCCAAGCCTAAGCACAGCAGTTGCTTTTTCATTGTGTCTTCCTTCTCGAGATGATCCACAGCAGTGTATCAAAATTGTATCTAAAGTGGGTAACAAGATGTAACCTAAATTTCGCCAACAGGCTATGCTAGGAACGCAGCGCCCGTGGCAACATAGTACGCCCTTTATACAAGGGGTTAAAAATGATAACTCACGCCTAAACCGTAGCTGTCGAGCTCAACTTCGTTACCCAAATCACGTGATGTGTAATCAAGCGTAACATGCCAGTTAGGGTTCACGGCGTAGTCAATGCGTGCAGAATAGGCAAAGCCATCGTCAGAGATACTTTGGTTAAGTGCTTGATTAGTTAAATCTACTTCGGTGTGGGCATAGCCTAATCCTAAATCAAAGGCAAAACCACGATGGCGAGGGGTGAGTAAACGCACAAACAATGCGCGGTTAGCGCTTAACTCATAAGTGGTACCCTCAACCATGTCATCATTGTCGTAGACACCCAGCTGTGCCTCCAAAGCAATTTGTTCAAAGATAAATACACCACCGCGTAAATTAACGTGGCTAAAATCTGCTTGTCCGGGCGTGCCGACAGTCTTTAAATCCATTAATTGATAATCGCTACCAAGATAAAAGTCCATTGGGTGTTCAAAAGGACGATTGTCGGCATGGGCATTCAGGCAGGTAGCGGCAAGCAAGGCACACAGGAGCTTATTCATAACATTATCCCTGTTGTAGTGAGCAAAAAATTGTATGCAAAATCCTAACTTAATGATTTAGCGAAGTAAATGGATGTACTCTGTGGTGCTAACACGGCAAACAATAAAAAACCCAGCGCTAGGCTGGGTTTTGGTGCATCACAATGTTGAACTGTGGCTGTTATTGATTCGCTTCTAACTCTTCGCGTTTAGCGCGAATTTTTTCTTTCAGCTCTTCAATCTTTTCTTTTGTTTCTTCTGATAATTCACCGGCACCTTCTTTTGACTCTTCCCAAGCTTGCTGGGCTAGATCTTTAGAATCGGCAACTAAATTATCTAAATGTGTTTTACCTTCTTCACTGGCTACGGCAACAAGTGCTTGTGTTTCGTTAACAAGCTCATCAAGTTGCTCACCGAAAGACTCATCGTGCAATTGCGCGCTAAGATCTTTAGCATCTGCAACAGCAGAGTCCCATGCTTGGCTGATCTCTTCTTTTGCTTCGACCGCACTGTCTTTCGCTTGCTCTTTTGCTTCATTAGCATCTTCACAAGCACTCAGTACCAAGGCACTGGCTAGAACGGTAATAACAGCTAATAATTGCTTCATTGTGTCTTCCTCTTTGACAAAACCTGGGCTCAGTATAGCGGTAAAAATATAAATAGAGCATGAATTTGCTACTTTTATCTGAGCAGTTGTGACCGTGCACCATTTCGAAGCAGCGCTGTGCACTGTTGGCGCAATAACAGCACCGGATTATGCGAATAAAAATTTAAGGTATTGAACACGAAAAGAAAAATAGAGTTGGCACTAATTCTGCGGCGGTCTTTGCCAAGCAAGAGGTTGAGGAGCACCGACATGGGCATTAGTTACCTGAGCGTGATTGAACGCTATCAAGAGCATCATAGCGTCATCACACCCTTACTCGATGCACTTATTCAGTCTTTGCAAGCCCACTCGCAGTGGCAAAACCAGCCACACCTTGCTTTTGCAAAGCTATGCCAACATTACCATTTTGCTGAGCTGTGTTATTTACTTGATAGCAACGCGGTGCAACTGAGTGCCAATATCGATAACAAAGGGAATACCCTGCACGGGCAGGGGTGTAGTCGAGCCTCTCGGCCTTACTTCACGGCGCAGCAGCAGGGCCAATTTACTCTCAGCGAACCATACATCTCTTTAGCCACCGGCAACCTATGTGTGTCGGTGATGGCCCCTTGCCAACAAGGTAGCGATAACAAAGGCTATGTCGTGGTTGATATTCACCTCGCTCAGCTGGTGGAGTATGTGATGGGGGACCGTTCTCGAAGCCGTTTTAGTGGCGTATTTAAAGCCGGCTACAGTGTCATTGTTATGAGCTTATTTACACTGGTATTAGTGCTTATGTACACCGTTAGCATGGAAATTTGGCACTTATTACTGAGCCTAAATGGTGATAGCGACCCGCTGCAGCCTTTTGGCATTATTATCTTTATTACCTTAGCGTTATCCGTATTTGACTTAGGTAAAACCATCCTCGAGGAAGAAATTTTAATGCATAAAGATATCTTCCGTCACAGTTCTACGCGACGAACAATTACGCGATTTATTTCCACCATCCTTATTGCCATCTCCATTGAAGCGTTATTGACCATGTTCAAGGCTTCTTTGGGGCAGACAGAGTACACCACCGCCGCGCTGCTGATGATGCTGAGTGTGATGGGGTTGCTTATAGGGCTAGGCGTGTATGTTTATCTTGGTGCTAAGGCAGAGCTGCTGTTAATACAAGCTCAGCGAGCTAAAAAAGGCAGTTGAGGGCGTCTCTACTATACTTGTGGCAACGTTTACGCGGGCCTTGGGAGTGGTGAGCTATGTATGACAACTTAAAGAACCATCAGCACTACACGGTGATTTTTTACACCCCAGATAAAGACATCGATCAGCATGCGATTGATGTGCTTAGCAGACACTTTGACCATATTTTGGTTACCAGTGATAAGCAGCAACTACTGACTGCTGTGAGCCAATCTCCCGCTGTAGTTGTGTTTATGTCTTTTGAGCATTTTGCCGACGCGCTGCAATTTTATTACATCCATTTAGAGCCAATGCAGCGCACGCCGCCCACCTTTAAGGTTGCCTACCTGATTGCTCGTAAAGACGAAGCGGACGCCTATCACGCGTTTGCCATCGACGCTATTGATGACTACGTGGTGGTGCGCCCGCTCTACGAGGTACATCGGCCGATATTAGTTGCAACCACCTTAATGCGCCAATTGGGTGTGGTGGCAGCGTCGAAGCAAGCTAAAAAGGCCCATTTTCAGCAGCTTCACCTGAGCGCTAAAGTAGAACAGCAAATGCTTGAAGGGCTGCGACATAAAAAAGCGCTGAAAGAGGCATTTACTCACTCTATAAATGAATTACAAGCGCACATTATGGACCAGTCCCAGCACTTGGGTGATGACGGCGAACAGGTTGATGTTAAAGAGGTAAAGGCACTGCTTTCGCGGCTATGTTCCAATGAGTTACGGCCTATGCTGCTCCATTTACAGCAGCAAGCTTTAGATCTTCTGGAGCAATGCTTGCTTAGCCGCAGTCAGCAAAGCGGTGGCACTGCTGAAACGTCGAAAGCCACAATCGAGCGGGTGCAGCCCTGTGTCAAAGATGCGCAAGTTAATAATGTTTTACTGGTGGATCACGATGAGGTGTCGTTGCAATTAAGCGCCCGCTGCTTAGCGCATTATCAGTGTCAGGTGGTTGAAGTACTTAATGGCCGCGAGGCACTGAAACTATTACAACAACACGCATTTGATTTAATCGTGCTGGACATTAACCTTGATGACTCCGATGGTATAAACATCGCTTATCAAATTCAGCATAACCAAGGCACTAATCAGCAAACGCCCTTGATATTAATGGTTAAGCAGCTGTGCAGTGTAACCAAGCAGCGCGCAAAAGACGCGGGTTTTGAGGTATTACTGGAAAAACCTCTGACCATGAAAAGCTTAGGTTCAGCGCTTACTCAGCTGCAGCGCCGTCTAGCGCTAAAAGAATGAGCGCTTTTTAACTGATAATTAATGGTTGAATTTACACAGCTGGTAATATGATGTAGACAAGTTAGGCTTTGCTTAGCATTATTTTAGAGGATATGAGTCAGTGACTACTGATTTGTTATCATCGCTGGGGAGTACTTAACCCTGCAGGCTAGTCTAGCGCTCATGTTCAGCTTGCGCCACGCACTTGCCGGCAACTGTTACCGAGGTTTGATTGCTATTAAGACAATGTCCGTAAACGGTGAGAGGTATTTTACATTGTGACACATTTGACCTCTAAAATGAATTCACTAATATTTAACGAGGATATGAAAAGCTAATAGTTTGCTCTATGCTGTAAGATTTAACATCTGCACACTATTAGACTATCACGATGTCATCAAGATGATGTCATCAAGCAACAAGGTACTATCTAAATAAGCTAGAGAGTCTTTTTAGGAAAAGTAGCAACTAAAATTGGCCTTTAATTGGAGCTTTAAAAGCTTCTTACTAGATTTCATTTGGGCACTTTTACTTTTCTTTGGAGTTCTTTGAGGTGCAGTTTAGCTTGTAATTTTATTTTGAAAATTTACCCGAAAAATTTAATGCTTATAGCGCATTGATTACACAAATATATTTAAATTAATTTAAGAAGGAACTTAAATAATGAAAAAGCGTGTAAACCTCAGGAAAAATACCCCCCGACGAAAAAATAAAGTTGTCTGGGCATAGTAATGAATAAAATAAGCTCACTTTCAATTCCCACTGTAGTCATCTTACTGTACTTTTTTGGAGCATTTTATTCACTATCTGAAAGCTCTGTTGAAGATGTTGTAATTTGCAGCACTAATAGCGATACACATCATATACCCTCAGGAGTATGTGAATATTACCTGTTCAACTATCGCTCCACAAATAAAGATATTGCAGAACTTGAGCTAAATAGTGGTTTGGCATTCTTTTTTGGCATAGACGACAAAGAAAAGCGCAGTAAATATATTGTGCACTTCTTAGAGCATGGTGCATCTATTGATAAACATAGTCATATAGACGGCTTAACGCCCTTGCATGCTGCGATACTTTTGAATGAAGCAGATCTCGTAAAACTAATTATTGATCAGGGAGCAGATCTAAACCAAGTCGAGTTAAACAGCGAGTTAACCCCTTTAGACTTTTTGAAGAAAATTGAGAGCACCAACACAGCTATTGATCGATCTCAGGTAAGCAAAGTTTTACATGAAGCATTGGAAAAGCGTAATTCTAAAAGCTTAAAATAGTACTTATTAGCTCCCCGGAGGTTCGTTAACGGGGAGTTATGCATTACCTAGTTACTGCTGTTACAAGTTTGGATCTAGCAACCGTAAAAGCTTGGTATTAGGAAGCCAACTCAAAAACACTTTTATTTTATTCTATATCTAACCCTAATGTTTTTGAGTCGGCGCCAAAAGTAAAATATTGGTGCCGGCACTTCATTCATTTTCATTAGTATCACCAAAACAATCAGCGTAGTCCGATAGCCGGGTAGCCTTATCAATTGCTAGACGATAAGAGAGTCGATAAGTAACGTCCTGTACAGTAGGGATTAAAGTGCCTGTTACTTCTAGCCAATTGCCACTGCAATTATCCATGAAATTGATGTTGTTCGTCGGCTCTAACAGTAAAATTGAGATGGCTGACTCGGTGTCGTCTATTTCTTCGTGCGCAGGAGATAAGAATAAATAGGGCTGACCTATCCTAGAGTAAAAACCTTTTAAGCTAATACGTTTTCGGGAAAACTTCTGTGGGTTAGCGATAACTCCTGTCACCGATGTGGTGTCGAAGTGTGCTTGTACTTGCTTGTCAACGGCTATGGCTTGGCTAGCAAAGCCAGCTAGTGTTGAAATTACTAGTATAGGAGTGAGTATGTTCATGAAAGTCCTTTTAAATAGTAGCTTTCTTTCCAAAGAGGTTGAGAGTGTAACAATATCTGTGTAAGTGGCATTCTTAATCTGTTCAAAGGAAATACAGAATGCCAATATCAGACAAACTTATCGATCAGCTTCTAGAAGGTTGTGACTCCCCTGAAGACATCGAGTGAGTTACCGATACTTGGTTGCTGTCGATGGCAACATCAAGGTCCATATTAGTCGGATCTGAAAGCAAATCTAGATTGTTGATGTCATCAATACATACCCAGCAGTTTCTCTGTTTCCGCTTCCCAATGTAAAGTGCATTATCAGCCAGCGTTACCAGATTTTTCCATGTCATACTTGCAATGCGTTTGGATTCGCCTGGATAGATTATTCCACCAACAGTGCAGCTGACATCAAGTGACGTGTCATGAGCGACTTCAAAAGGTTTGTGATTGATCGTTTTCACAATACGGTCAGCGAGCTGGTGAAAACATTCTATATTTGACACTCTTGAAGCCAGTAAGAACTCTTCACCACCCCACCTAACGAACATATCGGACTCTCGAACACTTTCTCGAATCCGCCGAGAAAATTCTTTTAGGACAACGTCGCCAATATCATGTCCGTAGTTATCATTAACCTTCTTAAAATGATCGATATCAAAGATATACACACCAAGGTAGCTATCTTCTTTTCCCTCGTTATCTCTTAAAACAAACTTCAATTCTCGATCAATGTTTTGCTCAAAGAAACGCCGATTATTAAGCCCCGTCAACCCATCAACAAGGCTTAATTGAGCATACTGCTTGGCCAATAGTTTCTTCTGCCGTAACTGCAGCAGGACAAGTAAAAGAACAAGTAAAAATACAACAACAATGGCTATAGTTAACTTGTTTTGACTCGCAGCCTTTTCTTCATTCGCGATTGCAAGTTGCTTCTCTCTCTCAATAACTTGATCCTTTAACCTAGACTCATGTTGCAACCTGTTGAGTTCGGATCTGGATGCTGACTTTACTGAATTTTGTTTTAATAAGGACTTAAGTGTATTTTGATATAGCGCATAGAACCTATCGTAGCCAAGTAGTTTTGCGTCAATAATTTCAGATTCGATGAGTCGAGAGTAAATATCCAATTGAACCTCTAAAGGAGTGTCTCTTCCCAACTGACTACATCGCTCAAGATTATAGTTCATATCGATCTTAGCTTTAATTATTTGCTGATAACAGAGCAAATAAGTTGAATCAGACAGCTGACTTTGGGGTGTTTCGTAGGACTCTTGCAGTAACTTCTTGGCTTCTACCGGTTCATTTAATTCTGTATATGCGAGGCTTGAAAATACCAATACCGACTGCCGAATGTCGACAATATCAGGATCTACTTTTGCAAACCACTTTAACGCTTCTCGATAGTCAGGTTTGTGAAACATATAAGCAATGCCTAGATTAAAATAACCGTTAGCCAATGTCTGTTTCACGTATATTGTGTCGAGTGAATCGGATACACTTTTGCTCCTTAATTCATCAAGAGCACCTTGCACCAACTTGACACCCTTCTCAAAATATTCACCATCGCCATGCATAATATAAAGCTGTGATAAATTAAGTGTAATATCACTTCTCAGGTAGATATTCTCATCGCTAGCGAGCTCCATAGCCATCTCGTAACTTCTGAATGCCTGCTCAATATCCCCAAGACTAGATTGGATCCAAGCCATTGAACTGAGGGATTGCGCTGCGATACTTAGATTACCGAGATCAATGGCATCCGATAGCAGCAAAGTCAATTTATCTAGCTTATACTCATCACTCTTCTTTATCGATGAAATACAATAAAATCGATAGTCTATGTCAGCTTTAATTGGCTTATTAGATTGGCAAACAGAAAGTATCAACTCATTGGAGCTGGTCCAGTCATATTGAAATGCGAGTTCTCTGGCTAAACGATATGTTTCGGCTGGGATGTGAGTTTTGCCAAGCTCATTTTCCAGCCATGCGATCCTTTCATTATAATCGTATGACTCATACTTTTCAGGAAGTGGAGGAAGGTTTATCAGATCTTCAATGCCAAATCCTTCTTTAGAAAATAAGGTTGGTGATAACGCGCTAAGAAGAATTGCCGAAATCAGGCAGAGCAACTTACCAAAACTCATTTGTAACCCAAATCAAAATAGTTGACTGAATCGCCCCGAGTTCATCGGAGACTAGTTTGTTTAAGTCAGGCCACTTTACCTGACTCGCTTAAATTATTATAGCAGTCTGTTTCATACTGAGCTGGTGAAATCAGTTAGCGGTGTGACTATCTTTGGCATTTTATGTACCACCAATTTGATTGAAAAAGCCTCTGTGGTACTTCTGATGGTACATAAGATTGTAAATTTTAAAAACTGTTATTAAGTCTAAATGGAATGGTTAAGTATTGAGTTTGTTGATTTATAACGAATTTCAGGCAAAAGAAAAGCCGCTAAAAAGCGGCTTTGTCTGTGGTGTTGGTGGAGCTGGGGGGATTTGAACCCCCGTCCGGAAAACCTCGACCATCGGTCCTACATGTTTAGTATCGTCTTTTGGTTAACCTTTGAGTCTCGGACGCACACGATAAACAAAGGCGAGGCCGCTTAGTTTTAACCCTTCAACCCCGGCCAGGGTTTCCGTAGCGAGTCTGTGTAGGGTGACACTTCAGAACCGGGTCCACAGACATACACCGGAGAAGTGCTAGCGGGCTATTATGCCGCTAGAGCGTAGTTATCGTCGTTTGCGATTACTTTAAAATGCGGCTTTTTTACGAGGCCAACCGCACCTCGACATGCACCTCAGGCGTCTTGAATCCCGTCGAATCCTAATCAGCCCCTGAAATACGTTTCAGTATCCATAAGTATAACTGAGAGCGTGACCCTACTACAAGCGAAAGCAAGTGAATTTCTTATAAATCAGGCGTGTTTGCCTATTCCCTGTGCAAAAACAACGCATTTGCTATAACAACTGCGAAAAGAGTATGAACAATTACTTAACAATTAAGTATGAGTATGGTCAAATAGCGCTCGATGCAAAAACACTAATAATAAAATCGTGCTCACTTGCTGGGCGCTTCTTGGAAGTAAAATAACGTGTCCCTATTTGCCTTTGATAAGCTCAGTGGCGAGGTGAGCTTAATTGATCACCCCATGAATGGCTCAGTACCTGCCAGCGCTACTCAGCTTATGGAATTACTGGCGCAATCGCCTTACGCCGACTGCGAAATCCTTGATGCCAATATCGCGGCATTATTTAATCCGTCTAAGTCTAACCCGTCACGTGTTGTAGCGCGGGCAGTTAATGCTCGTCTGAATGTGAATATCGATGAACCACTGATGATGGCAGAGGGCGAGCTCACCTGCGCTCTTGGTGGTGAAATTTTAGATTTAGACAACGCTGTGCGCCAACTTCGTGAAGCTGGAATTAAAAAAGGTATTAGTCGTAAAGCGCTTGAGTTATTGCTAGCGAAGCAGTTTGAGCTGCCACCTGGGGGGCGTGCCACGGCAATTGTTGCTGTTGGGCGTAAAGCGAAAAGTGGTGAAGATGCACGTTTTATTCGTCTATGCGCCACCGCTCAAGATCGCGTTTTATGTCCGAAAGAAGCTGAAAATGGCAAGGTCGACATGCGCGACCTTGGCGATATTATTACTGTGAAGCCGGGTAGCCCGTTAATGCAAAGAGTGCCTGCAACGGCAGGGGAGCCTGGGTACAATTTATTTGGCGAGCAACTTGCGCCTAAACCCGGTCGGCAGTTTCCGCTTGAGGTTATGGAAGGCACGCGTCTAGACAGTGACAATGAGAACCTCTTGGTGGCCGACGCTGTCGGGGTGCCGGTTGCACTTGCTCGGGGTGTGCGAGTGGACGACGTGCTGTGCTACGACTTTGTTGATGCAACAACGGGGCATATTCGCTTCGAGGGCAGTGTGATTGTCAGCGGTGATGTAAAAGATGCGATGCAAATTGTCGCCACTGGTGATATCACCGTCTTGGGCTTTGTCGAATCGGCAACGCTACAAAGCGACAATGAGATCACCGTCGTTAAGGGCGTGATCGGACGCAAACGAGACGAGTCTGAGCCCTGTAGTTGCCGTATTCAAGCTAAACGCAGTGTCTCTATTGGCTATGCTCAATACAGTGATATTCAATCGCAGCAAGATATCTTTATCGACCGCCAAGCACTGCACTGTGAGCTAAGCGCTCGGCGCTTAATTCGTGTTGGTCGGGGCAAAAACCCCCGAGGCAAGTTGATTGGTGGCTTTGTCAGCAATGCTTTGCGCATAGAAACTGGCGAGTTAGGTGCGCCATCGGGTACACGCACTAAAGTGTATCTGGGTCAGTATTACTATGAACTAAAACAAAAGCGTAAAACCTTAGCTGAACAGCAAAAACGCATTAACGAGAAGTTTGCTGCCTTACAGGTGCTTCGTAAAAAGGCCTTAAAAGAGGCGGATAATGACAAACGCAAACGTCAGTGCGCACATTTGGATAAGCATGAAGCTCAGTGGGTGGCCATCAAGCAAGGGTTAGAGAAGAAAAAACGACTCGTGCAACAGCGCATTAATATGTTGTTGGGCACGAGCCGTGTGCGGGTAAATGACTTAATGCACCCTGGAGTGGAGCTGAAAATTGCCCATGATACCACGCAGATATCACGTATCTATCCGCCGCATTCGGCGCTGTTGAGTGAAGGCAAAATCACTCAACAATTTCCACTTTAAGGCACTTGCGGCCTTAGACGCCTTCGGTATTTGCCGGCGGTGTAGGCTCTTCGCTAGTCTCGGTACTAGCGAGCGGCCAGCCTCCCAAGCTTTGCCATTTGTTAACGATAAAGCAGAACAGCTCAGCGGTACGCTCTGTATCATACAAGGCGCTGTGTGCCTGGGCATTATCAAACTCGATTCCCGCAGTGCGACACGCTTTCGCCAGTACCGTTTGTCCTAACGCTAATCCGGCCAGCGACGTGGTGTCAAAGCTTACAAAGGGGTGAAATGGCGTACGTTTAATTTTGCAGCGCTCAATGGCGGCATTTAAAAAGCCATGATCAAAGGCAGCATTATGAGCAACCACCACGGAGCGTTGGCAACCAGCGTCTTTTTGCGCTTTGCGTACAAATTTACAGATACTCTTCATTGCTTCGCTTTCATCCACCGCGCCACGCAATGGCGAGAAAGGGTCGATACCATTAAACTCAATAGCCGATTGCTCGATGTTTGCCCCTTCAAAAGGGTCAACATGGAAGTGTTGCGTTTGGTCTAGGTGCAAGTAGCCTTGCTCATCCATTTTTAATGTGGTGACAGCAATTTCAAGCAATGCGTCGGTATTTTTATTAAAGCCAGCGGTTTCCACGTCGATAACTACAGGAAAGAAGCCGCGAAAGCGCTGTGCAAAGCGTGTTGGTTCTGTGTCTGCCATAATACTGCCCAAAGCCAATAAAGGCCGGCTATTATGGCAAAAACTGCGCCATGCCAACAGGGGCTAAGGTAAAATTAATCACGCCATAGTGCCATCATGTTCGTTTTCTGTGGTACAAGTATTGCATTGCGTTTCGTACACGGTAAAAGCGTCAATGATTCGACGAGGTATGTTCACATCATGATTAGGTTTTCATTAATTGCATTGAGTGTGTTGTTAAGCGCCCAAGCGCAGGCGGCGATGCGCAGCTATGAGGCTTCAGCACAGTCCTCGCATTGGACCTTGGTAGAAAACTCGCGTTTACAGTGCCAACTTAATCATGA
Source organism: Pseudoalteromonas sp. SW0106-04 (assembly GCF_001293805.1). Classification (NCBI taxonomy): domain Bacteria; kingdom Pseudomonadati; phylum Pseudomonadota; class Gammaproteobacteria; order Alteromonadales; family Pseudoalteromonadaceae; genus Pseudoalteromonas; species Pseudoalteromonas sp. SW0106-04. The sequence continues at coordinate 225,809 of NZ_BCAI01000004.1, forward strand.
AGTTCCCTATTATGGCGAAGCCATATTCCGCGCTCATGCCAGCAAAAATAAAGCCTTAAACTTTAATTTGGACATGGTTGTTCGCCCCAATAATTATGACTTAGCAGCATTGGAAGCGGTGCCGCCAAGCTGGCGCCCAGGCACCCATGCGAAAGCGTTAGCGTCAATGGAGCTACTGCGGCAATTCGATGGCGAGCTCGGTGACAGCACGGCCTGGGAGATGCTCTCAGAGCTAGAAAAGGGCAATCATCCCACTTTTTACTACCAAGACTGGCGTAACGCCCGTGATCAGGTTTCGGTGGGCTTATCGTCGGTTAATTTTAAGCAAGCATATTGGGCGTTTTTACAATGTCGTGACGGATTATTGCCTTTTAGTTTTGAAGATATCGCGTTTACGGTGATGAACTACAAGAAGAACTCCAGCGAGTTGACCAAATCATCGAAAAAGCGCCTCGCACAGATAGGTGAGTACCTCAAGCATGACAAAGAAATAGAGTCGGTGATGATCTCGGCCTATACCGATAGCTATGGTGGACGTTGGAATAACCTCGAACTTTCTAAACGCCGTGCGGCGGCGATTGCCGAGTATATTAAAGAGTTAGGTGTAGATGAAGGTAAGTTGGTGACTACGGGGTTTGGCGAGAAGCGCCATGTGGCTCCAAACGAGACGGTGATTGGTCGCGGCAAAAACCGTCGCGTAGTGATTCAAATAGCTAAGCCATAAGGCTCATCAGCGTAACTTATTCGTTAGCGGCGCTGACCATGGCACTGATTTCTGTCCACTCATCACGTTGATACACACTAATGCGTACCGGATGGCCGTTTACATCATAAAACAAGGTAAAGCGGCCAATATCACTGGTAATATTCAACGGCTCACCCAGCTTACTCTGATAAAAATCAGTGACTTCGTTGTCACTGAGTCGAGTGAAACCATCAAGCACCATGGGGTATTTCTTTTCCACGGTCATGCGGGTGGTAAAATCTTCTGGCAAAGGTAGCAAAGACAAGTCCGCATAGGCTAGGTTGCTCGCCGCTACCAAAACACTTCCTGCAAGGGTGGTAGCAAGTCGGCGAAAAGCGTTATTCATGGTTTCACTCCGATTATAAACACATCTTTATATTATAAAATTTAACCTATATTTAACCAAAAATCACTTTATTTGTCCGCGCTTTAGGTCGCGAATAATAAAACGGGCAGGGTGCAGGGCCTGATCGACACGATTTGAAATCGGCAATGGCTCGTCACATAGGCTGGCAACTAAGCTCTCAGCGCACAGCGGAGCCGTGCACAAGCCTCGTGCCCCTAAGCCAGTAAACAAGTGTAAACCAGGGTTTTGATGACGCAGTGGTTGCTGGCCTTGCCACTGTCCTTTAGATAGCAATGGGAAGGCCGCCATATAATCGTCTTGTTGCGCATATTGCCCAATAATAGGCAAATGGTCGGCGAGGGTTGCGCGAATAGCGGCTTTGGCACCGTTGATATTCTGCAATTCTTGAGTCCAGTCGCAATCACCATAAAACCCGGCAAATTGTTGCCAATTAGTGCGATCATCAGCATCGCGAATATCCCGCGCTTGGGTGTCTTTTTCAAAGGTCGCGCCCATGCAATGGCTGCCATCGTGAGCCGGTGTAAAATACCCTTTGTGGCAAAGCACAGTGTTGAGCTTGCGCGAGTTATCGCTGGCGCTCAGGTGTGACACTTGACCGCGCACACTTTGTAGCGCCAACTCGTTCTTTGGCAACAGCTCAGTGGAGTGCTCCCCCATACAAATAAATACATCGCTAAAATCGTCATAGCCCTGGTTTTTGCATAGCAATTGCCACCGCTCACCCACGCGATTAACAGCCGTAACCTGAGTGGCAAAGTGAATGTCGAGCTGCGCCTGCTGCTTGGCGTGAGTGACTAGTGCCTGCACCAGTTCCACTGGGCTAACCCAGCCCGCATCAGGGATGAATAAACCACCATAGGGAGTATCAATGCCGGCAATAACGCTTGCTTGCTCCGCATCGACACCCTGTATCAACCACTGCGGCCAATTGTTCTTACTGAGCAAGTTGGCATGGCGTTTTTGTCCTTCCTCTTTAACGCCTTGTAGCAGCACGCCACACCATTGGTGGGCAAAATCAACATCGTTTGCCAGTTGCTCGTACAAGCGCTTGGCATATAAAAAGCTGTGCGCGAAGAGCTCACTGGAGGGCGATACATCTGCTTGCAAGTGCGGATACACTGCGCCTTGTTTGTTGTGCGACGCACCTTGTGCCAGTTCGTCGTCAGCGCAAAAGAGGGTGCAAGGAATATTGCGTGCCGTTAACCGATGAGCCAATGTCGCCGCAGCAATGCCACCACCAATAATGGCAACCTTATCTAAGGGGCGGGTATGGCGAACAAATGGCGCCGGAACATTGGTGGTCGCGGTGGTATGTTCAAGCTCACCCACTATCATCTCGCGCTTGCGGCCATAGCCTTTCACTTTATTCACCTTGAACCCGGCTTGCTGCAGCCCTCGGCGTACAAAGCCTGCAGCGGTGAAGGTGGCAAAGGTGGCGGCTTCGCGACCAAGATGTGCCATAGCATCGAACAAGGACTGCTGCCACATATCAGGATTTTTACTCGGGGCAAAGCCATCTAAAAACCACGCATCGACAAGACCATGCTGATTGAAGTTCATCTGCTCGATGCTATCAAGCACATCGCCAATCCATAAATCCAAGGTCACATCACCAAAGTGCAGGCGATGGCAACCAGGCAAGGCCTCGGGATACTGTGCCACCAGTTGCTCACTGTAATGGCTCAGTTGCGGCCAGGCTGCTAGAGCTCGGGCTAAATCCTGACGCTGGATAGGGAATTTTTCAAAGGAGATAAAATGCAGCAGGGTGGCTTTTTTCTCTGTTTGGGTGGCAAAGCGTTGCCATGCATTCAAAAAGTTTAAACCCGTACCAAACCCTGTTTCGGCAATGACAAATTGCTCGCGCGGATGACTGCATAGTCGCTCACTGATGTGGTTATGCTGGTAAAATACATAATCAGATTCTGCCAGGCCGTCTTCATTAGAGAAGTAAACATCGTCAAAATCGTCGGCGACGGGGGTGCCACAGTCATTAAAATGGATTTTAGCGTGGGTAATCATTTTAGCTCTTTGCGTAAGTCTTTGCCCACTATTTTAGCGACTTTACAGCGGTGCGTATATTGTCACTAAAAGATCATCTCGGGCGCTTGAAAATTTCAGTGTACATATGTACGCTGGAATGACCACTTCGGAATCAGTTTCCGCGTAAACTATACGCAATTTAGATCTAAGCTAAGGTAAATTCTCATGAGAAGAGCCGTCATTACGGGTATAGGTGTTGTCTCTAGCATCGGTAATAACAAAGAAGAAGTACTGGAATCTCTAAAAACGGGTAAAAGTGGTATTGCCTTTAACCCTGAATTTGCAGAATACAATTTGCGTAGCCAGGTCTCTGGCCACATTGATATTAATGTTAAAGAGCACGTCGACCGCAAAGCTCACCGCTTTATGGGCGATGCAGCAGCCTATTCTTATATCTCAATGGCTCAGGCCATTGCTGACGCTAAACTCACCGACGAGCAAGTGTCTAATGAGCGCACCGGATTGGTTGTTGGCTCTGGTGGTGGCTCATCGAAGTATCAGGTGGAAGCCGCCGATATTCTTCGCGAGAAAGGGGTTAAGCGGGTAGGCCCATACATGGTCCCGCGCACCATGGCTAGCACCACGTCGGCGTGTTTGGCCACGCCGTTTAAAATTAAAGGTGTGAATTACTCTATTAGTTCGGCCTGTGCCACTTCGGCGCATTGTATTGGCCATGCGGTAGAGCAAATTCAACTAGGCAAGCAAGATGTTATTTTCGCCGGTGGCGGCGAAGAGCTGCACTGGACGCTAGCAATGGAATTTGACGCCATGGGCGCCTTGTCGACCAAGTATAACGATGCGCCAGAAAAAGCGTCTCGCACTTATGATGCCAACCGTGATGGCTTTGTCATCTCCGGTGGCGGCGGTATCGTCGTGGTTGAAGAGCTAGAGCATGCATTGGCCCGTGGCGCGCATATCTACGCCGAAATCACCGGTTACGGTGCAACTTCCGATGGCTTTGATATGGTGGCGCCATCGGGCGAGGGTGCCGTTCGCTGTATGAAACAAGCGATGCAAAACCTACAAGGGCCTGTTGACTACCTTAATACCCACGGCACCTCGACGCCAGTGGGCGATGTCAAAGAACTCGGTGCTATTCAAGAGCTATTTGGTGAGCAATCACCGGCTATCAGCGCGACTAAAGCAATGACGGGTCACGCGCTCGGCGCGGCCGGTGTTCATGAAGCGATTTACTCTTTGCTCATGCTAGAGAATAACTTTGTAGCGCCATCTATCAACATTGATGAGCTTGACGAGCAAGCAAAAGGCTTGGATATAACCACTGAGCGTCGCGATGTGGAACTAAATACGGTGATGTCGAATAGCTTCGGCTTTGGCGGTACTAACGCCACATTGGTGATGAGTAAATACAAAGGCTAATTTTGCTGCTTTGTTAATCATAAAGCCACGCTGATGCGTGGCTTTTTGCTTTGTGTGCCAAGGGCGATTAGAATGGCGCTCCAAACTGGGCTGGGATAACTGCCATGAAGATATTAGCTGATCAAAATATGCCTTTGGTGGATGCATTGTTTTCACCGCTGGGCGATGTCGAGCGCTTCGATGGGCGCACACTCACAGCGGCACAAGCGCAGCATGCCGATGTACTGCTAACGCGCTCGGTGACCCAGGTGAACGAGCAGCTGCTAGATAGCAACACGCAACTCTCTTTCGTTGGCACGGCGACCATTGGTATCGATCATATCGACCAAGGGTATTTGCAAAACCGTGGTATTCCTTTTACCAATGCCCCAGGTTGCAATGCCATTGCGGTGGCAGAATACGTGCTAAGTGCCATGCTGGTGTTAGCGCAGCAACAACCGTTTTCGCTATTCACCAAGAAGGTGGCTATTGTGGGGGTCGGCAATATTGGCCAATGCTTAGCCGATAAGCTCGCCGCCATCGGTGTGCAAACTATGCTTGTTGACCCGCCGCGTGCCGCGCGAGGTGACAGCGGCCAATGGTACGAACTAGAGCAGGCGCTAGCGCAAGCAGACATCATTAGCTTCCATGTGCCCTTGGTAAAAGAAGGCAGTCATCAAACGCGGCACTTACTCAATGCCGAGCGCATTGCGGCTTTAGCCAGCAACAAGGTGATCATTAATGCCAGTCGCGGTGATGTGATTGATAACGCCGCTTTGCTGGCGCGTCAGCAAAGTGACAATGACCTGCATCTGGTATTAGATGTGTGGGAAAATGAGCCACATATTCTCACTGAGCTGATGAATTATGTGGATTTAGCTACGGTGCATATTGGCGGTCATACCCTCGAAGGTAAAGGTCGAGGCACCTTTATGTTGTATCAAGCGTTGTGTCAGCACTTGGGGATTCGCGCTGAAGCCACCCTCAGTGAGCTGCTGCCGACGCCAAGTTTAAATGAACTCACATTAAGCCCTAGTTGGACATTGCAGGAGCTTGGCTCGCTTGTACACCTTATTTATGACGTTCGTCGCGATGATGCCATTATGCGTCAAGCACTCGCGACAGAGGGCTTTGATAGCCTAAGAAAGAATTATCCGGTTCGCCGTGAGCTCAGCACCTTGCGGCTGCGCGGTGATAACCCTCACCTCAGTGCGCTGGCTGCACTGGGGTTCAGTATTTAATGCCTGAGGAAATAGCATGTCGCAAAAGTTTAACGTCGCGGTATTAGGAGCCACAGGGCTCGTAGGTCGCCAAATCATCGAAACGCTCGCGGAGCGTAACTTTCCGGTCGATAACCTTTATCCATTGGCCAGCAGTCGCTCTGCCGGTGAGGAAATTGAGTTTAATGGCCAGAGCATTGAGGTGTTGGATGTCGAGCAATTCGACTTCGCTGATGCCCATATTGGTCTGTTCTCGGCTGGTGGCAGTGTGTCACAAAAATATGCTCCCATTGCCGCCGAGGCTGGTTGTATCGTCATCGATAATACCTCAGAGTTTCGCTATGAGTTTGATGTGCCACTGGTTGTGCCTGAGGTGAATAGCTCAGCGCTAGCAGATTTTCGCAATCGTAATATCATTGCTAACCCGAACTGCTCCACCATTCAGATGATGGTGGCGCTGAAGCCTATCTATGACGCCTATGGCATTGATCGTATTAACGTCTCAACCTACCAAGCGGTGTCGGGAGCAGGTAAAGAAGCGGTGGAAGAGCTGGCTAAGCAAACGGCGCACTTAATGAATGGCCGGCCCATGGAAAATGAAGTCTTTAGCAAGCAAATGGCTTTTAACGTCATTCCGCAAATTGATAAGTTTGAAGACAATGGCTACACCCGCGAAGAAATGAAAATGGTGTGGGAGACGCAAAAAATTCTTGGTGATGACAGCGTATTAGTGAACCCAACAGCGGTGCGCGTGCCGGTATTTTACGGTCATGCTGAAGCGGTACACCTAGAAACACGTATGCCAGTGGATGTTGAGCACGTTAAACAGCTGCTCGAGCAAGCGCCAGGTGTTGAGCTTATCAATGATGACCATGATTTTCCGACGCCGGTGACCGATGCAAGCGGCAATGACAGCGTCTATGTTGGCCGCGTGCGGCAAGATATTTCTCATCCACACGGCTTAAATTTGTGGATCGTCAGCGATAACACTCGCAAAGGTGCGGCGACCAATAGTGTGCAGATTGCTGAGGCGCTCATTGCCGAATATTTGTAAAATGAAGGCCAACGGCGAGTAAGTACAGTAAAAAAGCGGCAAATTGCCGCTTTTTTCTTAGTTATCAATTGTTTCGGAGTAAAGTGAAATTCCCTTTCCGGCGTGGATATTCCCCTATATCTGGTTTATAGTTTGAAAGTGGAATAAAGCTTGCTGATAAACACAAGAAAAACAATGACTCGGGAGATGGCTTTTGCGGCCGATAACCTTCCATAAAGCACAAAAAAATGAGTAAAGGAAAAGCATGCGCGGTTTAGTTACACTGGTTTTTGTTGTCGCGACCCTAGTAGCGGCTGGCACGAGTGCGCAAAGCACTGAAATTCGTGGTCCTAAAGGGGTCGACTATGGTGCTCAAGGCCGTTCTATCGGACCCATTAAGCCAACTGACACCTTGTGGCGAATCGCTGCCAAGGTGCGTCCCGACAACTCAGTGACCATGTATCAAGTAATGGTTGCCCTTTACGAGAAAAACCCCGACTCATTTTTAGACAAAAACCTTAACCACATGCGTGATGGCGCATATTTGCGTATTCCCTCGTTAAATGAAATTCGTACTATTGACCCGGCTCAGGCACGACAAAAGTCTGAGCAAGATGACCGTTTGTGGGAAAAAATTAAAAACGGCACGCTCAATAGTAATGAAATCGATTTGGTCGCGAAAAAAACCACGTCGGCGCGTCAAGAAGATGTCGAAAAAGCCAAAACGGAACTGAAAAGCGAATTAGAGCAGCTTAAGCGTTTACAAGGCGAGCGTTTGGTGGAGCTACAAGAGCAGTTCAAGTCGTCTGTGACCGATGTAGAGGCGATATTGACTGAGAATCGTCAGCTGAAATCGCAACTTGAGAAGATCAGCGAACAGCTTGCGACAGTCAAAGATCAGCTTGACGAAAAGGACGCAGAGTTGCAGCGCCAGCTGCAACAAATACTGGCTGAACGTGAGGCCATGGCGCAGCAGAAGTTACAGCAAGCGCAGCAAGAACAAAGTGCGCTCGAAGGCATCCCAACGTGGCTGAAATTAGTTTTGATGATGACTATTCCAGCATTAGCCGTGCTCGGGTTAATTATTTTCATTTTAAAGAAACGCCAGTCAGCAAAAGAGCCTGAGCCAAGCGACGACGATGAATTCCTACCGCAAACACCGGCGCCGCAAATGCAAACTCAACCTGAGGCCGGTATCGATGACCTAGATTTAGGTGCGGATGACGACAGCCTTGATGATTTACCGCTCGATGACCCCGATGATGCGTTAGATGAGCCAGGCATTCAGTTAGACGATGACGACTTCCTTGATCAAAGCGACGATATTTTAGATGAAGGCGGTGATGGGGCTGACGATATCGACTCACTGTTAGACCAAGACGAGTTAGACGGCTTACTTGATGATGACGTGGTATTTGACGATGAGTCTGATACTGAAGTGAGCCAAGAAGAAGCGGTATTACAGCAAAATTTTGATGCCCCTGGCGATGACATCAGTGTTGATGTGCCAGAAGAAAATGAACCAGATAGCGATATTCTTAGCGACGAAGATATTGACGACTTATTTGCCACCGACGATAGCGAAGACGAGTCACAGGCAAACGCTAACGGTGAAGAAGCGAGCGATGATAGCGATGAGGCGATGGCCGCATTGTCTGAGGAGTTGGCTGACGATCAGCTCGAGCAGACAGGTGGCGAGTCAGGGGGTGACACCTTTGATATTGATGAGCTTGTTGATGAAACGCAGTCCGAGCCGGCGGATGACGATTTCGATGTCGATGACTTACTAGAGGAAAACGCCGCAGACGAGCAAAGCGCTGAAGAAGATGACCTTGATGTTGATAGTCTGCTCGATGAAGCGGCAGAAGCGCCAGCAGCAGATGCCGATGAAAGCGATGTCGATATCGATGAGCTAATTGATGAAAACAGCGCAAACGAGCAAGGCGCTGAAGAAGATGACCTTGATGTTGATAGCCTACTCGATGAAGCGGCAGAAGCGTCAGCGGCAGATGCCGATGAAAGCGATGTCGACATCGATGAGC